>JAVHLO010000003.1:1619-11480 GCA_031082105.1 Planctomycetota bacterium | reverse complement strand
TGACCCGTCACCTCATGGGGGAAGCCGATACAGACGGCAAGCGCCGGCTTGTCGAATCCGTACCGCGCCTTTTCTTCCGCGGACGGTTCCTGCATCCCGGCCATGATCTTCATCGGCTCGACCACGTCCGTCGCGCTGAACCGCGAAAGCGTCAACACGTAGCTGTTCACCTTCGAGTCGTCCGCGCGGACCGGATCGGTCCCGCGTTCCTTGTGAAGGAACCATTCGAATTCCTTCTCCATATTTTCGCCCTCGGTTCCCTCTTTCTTCTCCTCCTTTCCGTTCGACTCCCTGGCTTTCCTGACAAGCGCGTACTGCTCGGCCCCCACGTAGACTTGAAGCGCGACGACCTGGTCCGATGTGAAGTCGAGCAGTTGAAGGTCCGCCCAGGCAGTCCTCGCGGCCTGGGCGCTGTGGTTTCCGGCGATCTCGTGGACGATCGAGGTGCCGGGGAGCATCACGAAGGTCGTCGACGTGGTCTCGACGGTCTTCCCCTGCTGCGCGGACGTCATGTCGCGCAGGCTGTACGTCATCTTGCCGAGGACGAGGAGCGCCAGCTCATTGCCCTTCGCGTCCTTGAACCTGACCGTTGTCCGCTCCTTTTCGTCAAGGCCATATTCCTTGAGCATCTTGTCGCTTTCGCCGCGGAAGTGGCCCCGCTTCAGCGTCCTGACCTCGTCCACGAACTCCTTGATCTTCTTGTTGTTTGCCTGACAATCCCACGCGTTCTCGACCACCCAGCTCTCTTCGGTCTGCCCTTCCTCAGTCCCGCCCTGCTTCCTCAGAACGACCTGCTCCCCGCCTTTCGCAATCTCGATTGCGGAGATCCTTTCGACCGGCAGGTTCCTGACCAGCGGCTCGCCTTCGCGTCCCTCGCCCGCTGCAGAACCAGCACCCGGGCGCACAAGCACGTACGCCACGACGAGCAGAGCGAGCGCAATCGCCTCGCCGAGAATGAGTTTCCATTTCATGTCCGCGGACTCCTCTCTGGTTTCTTTGTTTTTCCGTTCCTCCGTTCCCTCGTTCTCCGGTTCCCCGCGTGCCTCTCCGCGATGGTCCTACTTCCCGCCTCTGCGCATAATGGATCTGCCCACGCCGATGGCAACGATGACAAAAGGCATCAGGCCCACCATGCCAAGCTGCCACCAGATCTTCATTTCGGGTCTCACCGACAGAGGCCGGCTACGGCCGAGCTTCGAACGTATCTTCGACAGGTCCTCGCCCGAGCTGAGCCAATCCACGAGGTTCGCACAGAACTGGGCGTTCGGCGGGTGAAAGACGATGTCGTCCGAGATGCAATCGGAATCGCCGATCACTACGATCCGATTCGATTGGGCGGTTTCCTTCACCGTCTCGGGCTTCGGCCTGGGCGGCTCCGGCGGTTTCTGCGGCTGCTCCATGCCCTGCGGCGGCTCTTCCTTTGCAGGCTCGGGCACGTCCTTGTCCGCATAGAAGCTGCGCAGCTTGCCCTCAACGAGTCCGGCAAGCATGAACTGACTGCCCTTGCTGTTGTTCTCATCGATGCACTTTTCGGGATTCTCCATGGAATCCTCGAACGGCTTCTCGGTGATGAGGGCTTCGAAGAGGATGACCCACGACCGGTTCGAGGACCGCACAAGCGGGGTCACGGTGGCGGCCCCCGCGGACTGCGCGGCCTCCAGGTACATCGCGTGTCGCACGGCGATGTCGTCGAGCTGGTTGATGAAGCTCAGTCCCTTCTCGTAGTTCTGCTTGCGCGTCCGGATGAGCGCGGGGTACCTCACGATCTCCATCTTCTCGACGAATCCGATCCGCGTTGCCACGCGCTTGGGGCGCCGGCCGACCCCGCACTTGTCGATGTCGAAGATCACGGACGGAACCGCGCGGATGCCGTAGCTTGCCAGCATGTCGTCCAGATTGGACTCTACTCTCATGAAAACGGCCTGCTGGCCCCACGCCCCCTGCTGCATGTGCGCGGGGTTGAAGCAGTCCAGGAAGAAGGCGACCTTCCCACCGCGCATGATGAACTGGTCAATCTCGTATTTGTGCCTGTCCGGCACGGCCTCAGGCGCGACCACGAACAGGACATCGATATCGCCGGGCACGGGGGTGTCTTTGCCCAGATCGACGGTCCGGACGAGGCAATCCTTGCGGAGGAGCTCCGAGACGCCGGCATAGTTGCCGCCCTGCTGGAGTCCGGCCTGGGGGCTGGTGAAGTATAAGCCGACGGTCGGAAGCTTGGTGAGCGTCATGCGGCGCACGGCGCGCGTGAAATCGTATTCGAAGTTCGTGACGTTGCGGATGTCGTTGATCACCTCCGTCTTGTCCGCATAGTACAGCTTCACCGCCGAATAGAACTCGATCGGAAACGGCTGGTCCGCCTTCTTCACCATGTCGGACGAGGCGAGCACGCCCTCGACCTCGAGCCTGTCCCTGACCTCCCGGGAAATGTCCCTCCTTCCGTCGAGCGGATCGATCACCTCGAACCGCATCTTTCCGGAAGAGAACGCCTGGTATTCGGCGAGCCGGTCCGCGACTTCCTGCTCGAGCACCTCGTATTCCGACACCGGGGGAAGGATGCCGCGCGAGATGTAGTACTTGACCTGGAGCACGTCCTTGAGCCCGCCCATCGTCTTTTTCGACACGTCCGAGAGCGTGAACACCCGGTCCTGTGTAAGGTCGAGCCGGCCGTACGCGTTCATTCCCACGAGGTTGAGCATGACGACGATGGCGCAGAGCAGCACGCCAGCGATCAGCGCACTGAGCCTCGCCAGAGAAGCCGGAGAAACACTCTGTTGCTTCATGGGCACACTCGTGAACAATGCAGGCAGGCCCTCACGCATGCCTGCGCGTGTCAAGGACAAGGTAGTTCAAACCGAGGAACAGCAGTATCACCGACGCGAAGTGGACCAGGTCCTTCGTATCGATCACCCCACGCGAGATATTCTCGAAGTGCGGGACGAAGCTCGCGGACGTGAAGACATGCACGGCCTGCGGGAGCATGTCGTTCATGCTGTGAAGCACGTTGCCCTGCCCCATCACGACGAAGCAGAGACACACGACGGCCGCGCCCACATACGACAGGATCTGGTTCTTGGTCAGAGCGGAAACGAACATCCCGATCGCGAGGTACGCGCCGCCCATGAGGATCGCGGCAACGTAGCCGCCGATGACCGGACCCCAGTCCAGTTCGCCCATCATGGACACGAAGAATACCATCGGCAGCGTCAGAAGCACCGTCAACGCCACGAACGCCCACGCGGCGAGGAACTTCCCGATCATGATCTCGACGTGCCGCATAGGCAGGGTCAATAGCAGCTCCAGCGTGCCGCTTTTCTTTTCCTCGGACCAGAGGCGCATGGCCACGGCGGGAACGAGCACGATGAATATCCACGGTAACGACTCGAAGAACGGCCTCATCGTCGCCTGGTTGACAAGGAAGAAATGCTCCGCCAGCACGAAGTTCAGGCTCGAGAGGAGCAGGAACACAACCATGAACACGTACGCGATGGGCGAATTGAAGTACGCCATGAATTCACGTCGAGCGATGACCATCATGTTTCGCATGGGACCTCCGCTATTCGTCGCGGGTGAGTTTTCTGAACACGTCTTCCAGCGTCACGCTCAGTTTGCTGAGCTCCGACATCCGCCACTTGTTGCCGGTGACACACTGGTGCAGACGCGGCGCGATGTCGGCGGATTTGTCTGCGAGCAGTCTGAACCTGTGGAAGCCCGGCAGCGCCTCGCCATCGGCCTTCTCGACCGCCTTGACGCCCTGGACGGCCCCGAGCCTGGCGGCGACCTCCGCCGGCTCAGCCTCCACAGCAATGAAGAAGACGGACTCTTTGTCCGCCTGTTCCCTCAATCCGGCCTGGCTTCCGTCCGCCACGATCTTTCCCCTGTGGATCACGATGATCCTCGAGCAGAGCGCGGCGACCTCCTGGAGGATGTGTGTCGACAGGATCACGGTCTTCTGCCGCCCGATATCCCGGATGAGGTTGCGGATTTCGACGATCTGGTTCGGGTCGAGGCCGCTCGTCGGCTCGTCGAGAACCACAATCTCCGGGTCATGGACGAGCGCCTGTGCGAGGCCGACCCGCTGCCTGTATCCCTTCGACAGTTCCGAGATCGGCCTGCCCATCACGCCTCTGAGCCCGCAATGGTCGGCGACATAGGAGATTCGCGCGTGCCGGGCGGTGCGCGGAACACGGCGCGCGTCGGCGACGAATCGCAGGTAGTCCCTGACACGCATGTCCTCGTAGAGTGGCGCGCTCTCGGGCAGGTACCCCAGCTTCCGGCGCACTTCGAGCGGATCCTTTTCGACGTCATGGCCGGCCACGGTCAGCCTGCCTGCCGTCGGCGCCAGAAACGTCGTCAGCACGCGGATCGTCGTCGTCTTGCCTGCGCCGTTCGGGCCCAGCAGGCCGACAATCT
This sequence comes from Planctomycetota bacterium, assembly GCA_031082105.1. GTDB lineage: Bacteria > Planctomycetota > MHYJ01 > JACQXL01 > JAVHLO01 > JAVHLO01. Next base: position 7,067 of record JAVHLO010000003.1, on the reverse strand, counting down.
CGCCGCGATCGATCTTGAACGATACTCGATTGACGGCCACGAGATCGCCGTAGGTCTTCGTGAGTTCATGGACTTCTATCATGACACCACTCTGTCAGCACTCTCCGGAAAAGCCCGCGCAAGACGCTCTCTGGCAACCTTGACTGCCTTATGATCGACTTCAAATCCCAGGTACGCGCGACCGGTCGACTTCGCCGCGACGAGTGTGGAACCACTGCCGCAGAACGGGTCGAGGACGAGGTGCCCTGGAAGAGTTGTCAATTCGATCAGTGCCTGGAGCAGCCTGGCCGGCTTCTGGGCGACATGGCGGCCTCCCTCACCCTTGGCGAAGCCGGACCTCAACACGTTGTCAGGAACTCGCTCGTAGCGTACAAATGCCTCTTCGTTGAAGGCGCCGACGCCGTGAGCTAAAATGTTGTCCGTGATGGTTGTCCCGATGGCATACGGTTTGACGAACCACAGGATCGGCTCAAAAGTCGGCCGCAGGTTGCCAATCCGCCAGCCATCCCATTGGTTCGCGCTACGTTCATCACCCCGTCGCTGGAAGACGATGGTGATGCGCTGTGCGCGATGTGGGGCGGACTCGCGCAGCCAAGCCAGCGAGTCTTTGAAGGTGAAGCCGGCATCCTCGAGTGCGACTACGCACCGATGGGCCAAACGGCGGCCGGCGAAGACCAGCGCTGACCCGCCCGGCTTGAGAATTCGCAGCCATTCCCCGGCAAAGGACTCGCACCAGCGCTGATACTCGATCGGAATCCGGCGATCGGCCTCGGACCAACCGTTCAAGGGCTTGCCTCTCCGCCGAAAGACGGCTCCTGCGCGAGTCTGTGCCGGACTTGTCCCGAGAAGAGCTGAATTTGTGTTGTTGTGAAGAACGTCCCATTCATCCGCACCGATTCCGTAGGGGATGTCGCTGAGGATGAGATGAACGCTGGACGCCTCAAGCTTCTTGACGGCGGCAATACCGTCGGTAGCCACGACCGAATTCGGTCGGTGCTTCTGCGCCATGAACTCACTCCGAGCAGGCTGCCGGATGCGAGTAGCTGAGAATGCACACATTGCAGACGACGTGATCACAACGCCGACCTTGGGATCGGGTCTTCCTGCGGTGTCTGAGTCCGTCGAGACGCCGCCCAGCGCCCCAACGCGCTTGGCCCAACCGGCTCAACCCGCATCCGCTACTTCGGCTCGGACGTTTCTGTCTTTCCCTGGTCCTTTGACTCCGTGACGATGTTCACCAGTCTCCCGGGCACAACGATGGTGTCGATGATCCGGGCATCGCCGAGGAATTTCTTGACGGTCTCGCACGCCATGGCCAGCTTCTTGACATCGTCCTCGGAGGCACCGGCGGGCGCGTTCACCCGCCCCCTCAGCTTGCCGTTCACCTGGACGACCAGCTCCACCGCTTCCACCTTGAGCAGCTCGGGATTGTGTTTCGGCCATCTCACCTTCAGCACCGACGGCTCGTGCCCAAGCATCGTCCACAGCTCCTCGGATATGTGCGGCACCATGGGCGCCATCAACAGCACCGCCGCTTCCAGCGCCTCTCTCAGGGCGGGAAGCGATTTCTTGTCCAGCTTGTCGAACGGCCCGAGGCCGTAGACCTCGTTCACAAGCTCCATGACAGAGCTGATCGAAGTATTGAAGTGGAAATCGCCATCGATGTCGTCCGTGACATTCTTGATTGTCGCGTGCGTTTTTCTCCTGAGGTCTTTGACCGTCGGAGACGTGTCCGCAGCCGACTTGCCCGGCAATGGCACGCCTTCGAGGCGCTCGACGTTCTGCGCCACGGCCTCCCACAGCCGGAAGAGGAACCTGTGCGGGCCAATGATGCCGTCATCGATCCACTCGGCGTCCTTCTCGGGCGGTCCGATGAAGAGCGTGTAGAGGCGGACGGTGTCTGCGCCGTACTGCTCGACGAGCGGGTCTGGCGGAACCACGTTCCCACGCGATTTCGACATCTTCTCGAGTTTTCCGGTCATGCTCGAGATCTTGGTGATGGTCCCCTGGTTGAAGAGCGCCGCGAACGGCTCTTCGAAGTTGACAAGACCGAGATCGAAGAGCGCCTTGATCACAAAGCGCGTGTAGAGCAGGTGCAGCACGGCGTGTTCGGCCCCGCCGATGTACTGGTCGACCGGCATCCATCTGTCCAGCACTTCCACGTTGAACGGGCGCTTGTCGTCCCTCGGCGAGAGGTACCGCAGGAAATACCAGCAGGAACAGAGCCACTGCGCGAGCGTATCGGTATCACGCGTGGCGGGCTTTTTGCACTTGGGGCAGGTCGTCTTCACGAACGAATCGATCATCGCCAGCGGACTCTTGCCGCTCGGTTTCAATTCGGTGATCTCCGGCAGCAGCACAGGCAGCTTCTTGTCGGGCACCGCCACGGGGCCGCAGTCAGGACAGTGGACTATCGGTATGGGCGCTCCCCAGTACCTCTGCCGCGAAATCAGCCAGTCGTGGAGCTTGTAGGTGGTCTTCCGGCTGCCGACGCCTCTCTCCTCCATGGCCTCGATGATCTTGGCCATTGCGAACCTGTTGGGCAGTCCGGAGAACTCGCCTGAGTTGACCTGGACGCCGTCGCCCTCATAGGCGGCCGACATCGTAGCGCCATCAAGGGCCTCGCCGGGCGGTTGAATGACGGCCCTGACCGGGATTCCGTTCTTGCGCGCGAACTCGAAATCGCGCTGGTCGTGCGCAGGCACACCCATCACGGCGCCAGTGCCGTACTCTTTCAGCACGTAGTTGGTCACCCAGATGGGCACGCGCTCCTCGTTCAGCGGGTTGAGCGCCATCTTGCCGGTGAAGACGCCGACCTTCTCCGCGCCGGCCCCCGTCCGCTCCTCGGCGGTCTTCTCGCAGACCTTTTCGACGAACTCCCTGATCTTCTCACGCTGCGCGCCCTTGGCGCAGAGCTTCTCCACCGCCGGATGCTCCGGGGCCAGCGCAAGAAAGGTCACGCCGTAGATCGTGTCGGGCCTGGTCGTGAAACAGGTGAGTGACTCACCGGTCGGCTCGACGGGAAAATGGATTTCCGCGCCCTCGCTCCGGCCGATCCAGTTCTCCTGCATGAGGAGTATCCGCTCCGGCCAGTTCTCGAGCGTATCGAGGTCGTCAACAAGCCTGTCGGCGTATTTTGTGATCTTCAGGAACCACTGATCGAGATGGCGCAGCGTGACTTCAGATTCGCACCGGACACAGCGGCCATCGGCCACCTCTTCGTTCGCCAGAGTCGTGCATACCGGGCACCAGTTGACCGGCGCCCGCTTGCGATACGCCAGCCCGGCGTTGAAAAGCTGCAGGAAGAGCCACTGTGTCCACTTGTAGTACTTGGGGTGACAGGTGGCGACCTCGCGTGTCCAGTCGTAAGCGGCGCCCCAGCTCATGATCTGCTGTCTCATCCGCTCGATGTTCTTCATTGTCCATTCGCCGGGGTGGATGCCGTTCTTGACGGCCGCGTTCTCGGCCGGAAGCCCGAAGGCGTCCCAGCCCATTGGCGAAAGGACGTTGACCCCCTGCATCGTCTTGTATCTGACCACGGCATCGCCCAGGATGTAGTTCCGGCCGTGACCGACATGCAGGTCGCCCGATGGGTATGGAAACATCACGAGAGAGTAGAACTTCGGTTTGTCAGACTCGAGGTCGCACTCAAAGAGCTTGTTCTTGAGCCAGTACTGTTGCCATTTGGGCTCAATCGCCTTGAAATCGTATTGACGCTTCTCCATCTACTCACTAACCTAATTTCCGGCAAGCAAATGTGACCATCCGGTCCGAAAAATCGAATTGGTAATATAGCACTCATTCGGTTCGTTGTCAAGCTAATTCAATTGACTTTGTCAAGACAGCCGCTATAATACCGCCATGGAGGAAGAGACATTCCAGCGCAACATCGACGCGCTCCGCAAGGGCTGCCCCGAGCTGGCGGCGCGGATCGCCGTGACGGACGCGAGTCCGGCGGCCGCGGTATCCGCGGCCCGAAGCGGCCTGCCTACCCTCGCCGTGCAGGGCGAGGCCGGCGCGCACGTCTTCCTGCACAGCAGGTACGACCCGGACACGGAGGCCGCGCGGTTCATCGACCAGTTCCCGATGAAGCCGCTGAGCGTCTTCATCTTGCTCGGGTTCGGTCTCGGCTACCACGCGCTGAAGATCTTCCGCCGGCTGCCCAGGGAATCGTACATGATCGTGATCGAAAAGGATCTATCCACCCTGCGCGCCGCCATGGAGTCGGTTGGGATGGACGACATGCTGGCCGACCCACATGTCATCTGGTGGGTCGGCATGAATGCGGGCGACCTCTACGAGTTCCTTCGCAATTTCGTTGATTTCTATTTCACGACCCAGCCGGTCATCGTAGCCCATCCGGCGTGCACCACGGCATTCCCCGGCTTCTATGATGAGGTGAGAAAAGGGCTTGGCGAGTTCAGGCAGGCGGCGTCGACCATGATACGCACCGGGATGATCCTCCCGCGCCGTAATATGGAGAACCGCATCTGCAACGTCGTGCACTATGTCGAAGGCGACGGGGTCGAGCAGCTTCGCGATCGGTTCAAGGGGAGGCCCGTCATCGTGGCGTCCGCAGGACCGTCGCTCCGACCCGGCATGGAGGCGATCCGCAAGGTGAAGGGCCGCGCGATCGTCCTTGCCGTGAGCACGGCCTACAAGGCGCTGATGAACAACGGGATCGTGCCCGACTTCACCGCGGTCATCGACTATAACAGGATCTCCGCGCGCTACTTCGAGAACATCCCCGCCGGCACGGGTTGTCCGCTCATCTGCGACCCCAAGGCGAGCTGGGAGGCCGTTTCGGCCCACGCCGGCCCGAAGGTCTTCTTCCAGGACGCGATGATGTCCCTCCTCATCGGCGGGACCGCCCCGAAGGGCGAGCTCGATATGGGCGCGACCGTCGCGCACCTTGTCTTTTTTTTCGCAGAGTACACCGGCGGCGACCCGATAATCTTCGTGGGACAGGACCTGGCGTACCCGTACAATATCACCCACGTGCCCGGCACGGCGATCTACGACCAGTGGCTGCCGCAGGTGAACAGGTTCAACACGTACCTGATGAAGGAGTGGGAATCGATGATGCGCCTCCGGCCCGGCGCGACAAAGGTCGCCGACGTCGCCGGCAAGCAGATATACACCGATGAGCTCATGTTTTCGTACCTGAGGGATTTCGACCTCCTTTGCGCGAACAGCGGCCGAAGATGCATTAATACAAGTCCCGCCGGGGCCAGGATAAGGGGGACCGAACACATGCGGCTCGACGAAGCGATCGAGCGATTCTGCCGCGACAGGCTCCCCGCCGATATCGCCGCGTACAAGAACAGGCCGCCGGAGTTCGTCTCGGCCCGGAGAGCCGAGGCGCACAAGCAGCTCAAAGCCAGGCTCAAGGAGTGCGGCGAACTGGAGTCGCTCTACGAAAGCGCGCTCAAGCTGCTCCGCAAGGCC
>JAVHLO010000003.1:0-1609 GCA_031082105.1 Planctomycetota bacterium | reverse complement strand
ATCGGCCAGGGGCGGGACGCGGACCCGACGGTCGGCAAGGTGCTCAGAGTGAAGGCCGATATCCAGAAATATGAGGGGATCTACCAGATCCTCACCAACATCGCGCACAGCGATGACATGATCCGAAGGCGGAAGGACCGCGAGATCCGCGCCGGCGATCTGTCGCCCAGGGAGCGCCAGAAGGAACAGGCCGATCGCGACATCGCGTTCGTCTCCGGACTGAAGGAATGCGTGTCGTTCTTGAAGGGGCTGCTCAGGAAAGGCATTGCGCGGCTTGAGAAGGCGACCGCGCGCTGATCCCTTTGGAGCGTCAAAGCCGCAGCTTTGACCTTTGCTTTGACTTTGCGGACGGCAATTGATAGAATCAGGTTCTGTTGAAACAGACTGTCGGCGGCCATCCCGAGCCCGGAAACAGGTTCGGGCCAAGCCTTGTTTCGGCGTCTCATCTGTCTTTGACAAGGAGATTCTGTCCCGCTGAAGGCGGGATCCGCCCGAGGCGGAAACCGAGTTCAGAATGACAGAAGAGAGGTCTTTCTGCGGAATCGCAATTCCAGCCATGAAACACATCGGTATCTTCACAAGCGGCGGTGACGCACCGGGGATGAACGCGTGCCTGCGCGCGGCCACGCGCAAGGCGCTTGCGATGTCGATGCAGGTGACGGGTATCCGCTACGGCTACGCCGGCATGCTCAGCGAAAGCATGACCCCGCTCACGTCCCTCTCGGTGTCCGGCATCATCCAGGAGGGAGGGACGATCCTGAAGTCGAGCCGTTGCCTGGAGTTCAAGACCGTGGAAGGTAGAAAGAAGGCCGTCGAGAACCTCGCACGCCACGGTATCGAAGGGCTTATCGCCATCGGCGGAAACGGCACGGCGCAGGGCGCGCTCGCGCTGCACGTCGAGCATTCCTTCCCGATCGTACAGTGCGCGAGCACGATCGACAACGACCTCTACGGGACGGATTTCACGATCGGCTTCGATACGGCTGTCAATACCGCGCTCCAGGCGATCGACAAGATCCGCGACACCGCCTCGAGCCACGAGCGCGTGTTCTTTGTGGAGGTGATGGGACGTGACGCCGGCCATATCGCCCTCCACTCCGCCCTGGCCGGCGGCGCGGAAGCCGCGTTCCTGCCGGAGACGAAGACGGACCTCGACTGCCTCGCGAAGAAGATCGCAGCCTGGCAGTCGCTCGGCAAGCAGAGCCTAATTTTCATCGTCGCCGAGGGCGAGGAGGAAGGCGGCGCGTTTGTGCTCGCAAAGAAGATCAAGGAACGGACCGGAATGGAATATCGAGTCTGCATCCTCGGCCATATCCAGCGCGGAGGGATGCCGACCGCGCGCGATCGCGTGCTCGCGACCCGCCTTGGCGCGGCGGCCGTCGAGGCGCTCGTCAGAGGCGCGCGCGGCGTGCTCGTCGGCGATGTGACCGGGAACATTACGTTGACCCCGCTCGCAGAGGCGTTCTCCAGAAAGAAGGCGCTCGACAGCTCTCTCGCCGCGGCGATCGAAGAGATGGCGGGCTAGGATCCTGAGTCCACAAGATCCGGAACAAAATTCAAGATCTTGTCAACCCGGAAACCGCCAAGACGCCAAGGAAATCAAGAAAGC
>JAVHLO010000039.1 GCA_031082105.1 Planctomycetota bacterium | reverse complement strand
ACGAGATATTGTCGACCTTCATAGCTTCCGACGGCAACGGCGCGGATCTGATGACGATCCCCGCGGGCGGAGCTGCCAGACCCGCGACCCACGAGACCCTCGATTCGCGCCTGCACTACATGAAGATCAAGGGAAGAGAGGTCTTCAAGTTCGTAGTGACCACGCTTGAAGGCTTGGTGACCAATGCGGTCGCGAAGTGCGGACTGACGATCGATGACGTGGCCTTGCTGATCCCTCACCAGATGAACCTGCGGATCATCGAGTCCGCCGTGGAACGGCTGGGATTCCCCCTGGACAAGGTCGCAATCAACATCGATCGATACGGCAATACGTCGGCGGCCTCCATCCCACTCGCGCTGGACGAAGTGTCGCGCAACGGCCGCCTGAAGAAGGGGGACATCATAGTCATGGCCTCCTTTGGCGGCGGCTTGACCTGGAGTTCGGCAGTCGTCAGGTGGTAGAGCACCCCCGTACCGGTCCTCGGGATTCTCGAGAATCCTGAGAGCGGCACGGACCACGCTCATCCTGCGTACGGATCAACACCGTGCAGACCAGTGTCACCCCGTGCGCATCGAGCAGTATCTCATTCGGCGGTCGGGACCATGACGGAACACTCTGCAGAAGACATGCACCGGTTCAGGGAGTTCATCCTCAGGCACCGCCGCCAGGGTACCGCCCGGTACACGATTGCGGAGCGGCTGACGGAGTTCGGCGTCGAGCGGAACGATGCGCTGAAGCTGGTGGACGACACGGAGGAACAGCAGAAGTACACCTCGGACGGCGCGACCGACCACGAAGGGCTGGGGCTCGCCGCGGGCCTGGTCGGCGGCGCGCTTGCCGCAGTCGTGGGCGGCGTGGCGTGGGGATTGATCGTCATCGCCACGGACTACGAGGTCGGCTACATGGCGATCGGGATGGGCGCGCTCGCCGGCGCCGCTGTAGTGCTGTTCTCCGGCGGCAAGCGGAACTTTGCGCTGCAGTTGATCGCGGTGGTCGCTTCCATCATCGGTATCGTCATCGGCAAGTACGTCACATTCTATCATTTTCTGAAGCTTGAGCTGATCGAGCAGCACGGCCCCGAGGCGGCCGACAAGCTGTCGCTGTTTTCGCCCGAGATGTTCGACGCGTTCGGGAACGGGATCAAGTTCATGGTGAACCCCTATGACATCCTGTGGATCGTGTTTGCGGTGGTCGCCGCATGGGGGATTGCCAAGCCGTCCGCGGTGAAGCAGCCGTAGTTGATTTCACGAGAGGCGCACCTGCGGGAGTCGCCCATGACAGAACCAGGCACACGAATCGCGTTCCTCTTCCCCGGCCAGGGGGCGCAATACGCGGGGATGGGCAAGGACCTCTGCGAGAGGTTCGAGGCCGCGCGCAGCATCTTCAAACGCGGTAACGACGCGCTGGGCTTCGACCTGGCCAAGCTCTGTCTCGAAGGCCCGGAGGAAGAACTCGCGAAGACCGACATCAGCCAGCCCGCCATATTCCTCACGAGCGCCGCGGCCCTGGCGGCAATGCAGGAGAAGCTCGGCGACCGACAGCCCCGGCCCGGGGCCGCAGCCGGACTAAGCCTGGGCGAGTACACCGCCCTGTACGCCGCGGGCGCATTGGACTTCGAGACCGCAATCCAGCTCGTCCGCAAGCGGGGCCTTTTCATGCAGGCCGCGTGCGACGCCGCCCGGAGCGGCATGTGTTCAGTGCTGGGCCTTTCCCGACCGCAGATCGACCAGGTGTGCAGGTTCGCGGAGGCGCACGGGGTGATATGCGCCGCGAATTTCAACGCGCCCGGCCAGATCGTCATCTCGGGCGAGATCAAGGCACTCGAGGCCGCATCAGCCAGGGCAAAGGAACTCGGCGCAAAACGATCCATCCCGCTCAAGGTCGCGGGGGCATTCCACTCGCCCTTGATGCGCCCCGCCTCGGTTCACCTCAACGCGGAGCTGGCGACAACCAGGTTCGCCGCCCCCGCGTTCCCCGTCGTCTCCAATGTCAGCGCGTCGTTCGTCTCCACCGCGGACGGCGCCAGGGAGGGTCTTGCAAAGCAGATAGTGTCGTCTGTCATGTGGGAAGATTCGATGCGCGCTCTGAGGGAGCGGGAATTCAGCCGGTTCTACGAGATCGGCCCGGGCAAGACGCTGGCCGGACTCATGAAGAAGATCGACGAGACCGCCACCGTCATCAACGTCGGCACCGTCCAGGAACTGGAGACGATTGCCTGTTAGCCTGCATTGCTCAGGAATGTGCGCGAAACAGCGGCTCCGCATGGAAGAAGAGGTTCCATTTCGAGATCCGTCATGAACCTGAAGGGGAAATCTGCGATCGTCACCGGCGCGGGGCGCGGCATCGGCCGCGAGATATGCGCCGCGCTCGCCGATCATGGAGTGAAGGTCGCAGCCGTCGACATCAAGGACTCTCTGCTCGCGGAGACGGCTGCCCTGCTCCAGTCCAAGGGCGTCGAAGTGAAGAGCCTTGTCGCCAACGTGGCCCGCGGCGAGGACGCGGACAAGGTATGTGACGAGGTCGCAGGCGCCTGGGGCAGGATCGATATCCTGGTGAACAACGCCGGGATCACGCGCGACGGGCTGGTCCTGCGGATGAAAGACGAGGACTGGAACGCGGTCATTGACGTGAACCTCAAGGGCGTGTTCAATTTCACCCGCAGCGCGGCCAGATTTATGGTAAGGGAACGGTCGGGGAGAATAATCAACATCGCCTCCGTGAGCGGCCTGATGGGCAACGCCGGTCAGGCCAACTATGCGGCCTCCAAGGGCGGAGTGATCGCGCTCACCAAGACGGTCGCAAAGGAGCTCGCCTCCCGCAACGTCACGGTCAACGCCATCGCCCCGGGGTTCATCAGCACCGACATGACCGCCGCCCTTCCGGAAGAGGTGCGGAAGCGGATGCTCGAAGTGATCCCGATGCGCAGGATGGGCGAGCCGAAGGATGTCGCGCGCGCCGTCATTTTCTTCGCCGGCGAGCTGGCCGACTACGTGACCGGCCAGGTGCTGGTCGTGGACGGCGGGCTCCTGATGTAGCCCGTATCGTTCGCCTGACTGGAGAGAGCCGGGCCGCATGGCATTGCGAGCCGCCGCAGCGAAGCAATCTCCTGCCGCCACACTGTCACAACCGTTGAGTACAGGGATATCTGAACGCTTGGACTACCGCATCCGAAGGTTCGACGTTGTCGAGTCGACAAACACGACCTGCAGAGAACTGGCCGCGGCAGGCGCAGACGAAGGGCTGGTCGTTCTCGCGGTTGCCCAGACAGCGGCACGCGGCCGGCTCGGCCGCAGGTGGCATTCGCCCAGTGGTGGTCTCTGGTTTTCGCTTCTTCTGAGACCGGACATCCCCGCCGCGGATGCGCCGGTCCTGGTCATGCCGGCCGGGATGGCCGTCGCAGGGGCGGTTGAGTCAGTGACCGGGCTCAGGCCGCTGCTGAAATGGCCCAACGACTGTCTTGTCCGCGACAGGAAGATCGCGGGCATCCTCTGCGAGGCCGCGTGCAGCGGTAAGCGGCTTGAATATGTCGTGCTCGGCGTCGGGGTCAACGTCAACAACTCCTTCGCCGGCGCCGAGGCGAACGGGATGGAGCGGACTGCCGCTTGCGTGCCGCCCGAGCCCGACGGCTGCCACGCAGCGATAGACTGGGAGAGCGCATCGGCCCCGCCGGGGGCGCTCCTCGATCTCTGCGGCGGACCGGTCGATGCGGAAAGACTGCTTGACGAGTTCCTCTTGAAGTTCCAGACGCTCCGACGCAGAGTTGCAGACGGCCTGCGCGGTGAACTTGTTTCGGAATGGACGGCCCGGTCCGCCACGGTCGGCAAACGCGTGCGAATACTGACGGGCGACGCGAGCCGGTGCGAAGTCGAAGGCACGGCGGTGGGCATCGATAGCGATTTCGCCCTGCAGGTCCGCACGGCGACCGGCGACATCGCGCGCGTGGTCTGTGGCGATTGCGTCCACGTGCAGTAGTATCCATGGTTGCAGCGCAATACCTGGCGATTGCGATTTCCATATGACTGCGTTCGAAGGAGAATGACAAGATGGGGTATCGGAAAGTTACCGTCAAGAAGTCCATAGCCGATGTGAAGGGGCCATGGACGCCCATTGTGGTCGGCATGGTCGAGGACTATGAGATCAAGCTGGTGGTTTTTGAAGGCAAGTACTTCTGGCACAGGCACACAAACCACGACGAGTTTCTCTATGTCTACGACGGCCGGATCATGGTGGACTTCGAGGACAAGCGGGTGACACTCACTGACGGCGAAGGGATTCTGATCGAAAAGAACACGCCTCACCGGTCGAGAGCGACCCGGAAGTCAGTGATCCTGGTGTTCGAGAAGAACACAATATATTCCGACTTCGTGCGAATAGGAGAGCCGAAATGAAGCGCGAGGAGAAATTCAAGGTTCTTGACGCGAAGCGCGTCGAAGCGGCGCTGGCCGGCGGCAAGGACAAGATCGACAAGCAGCACGAGCAGGGCAAGCTGACTGCCCGAGAACGGATCGATCTCCTGGTAGATCCCGGCAGCTTCCACGAGCTTGACACCTTTGCGCTCCATCAGTGCGACCACTTCGGGATGGAGAAGAAGAAGATACTCGGCGACGGGGTCGTCACGGGATACGGCATGGTGAACGGCCGGACCGTGTTCGTCTTCGCCCAGGATTTTACCGTCTTTGGCGGCTCGCTCGGCGAGGCCTTCGCGAACAAGGTATGCAAGGTAATGGACATGGCGATGCGCGTCGGCGCGCCGATGATCGGACTCAACGATTCCGGCGGCGCGCGGATCCAGGAAGGCGTCGCCAGCCTCGGCGGATACGGCGAGATATTCTTCCGCAACACCATAGCATCAGGGGTGATCCCGCAAATATCGGCCATCATGGGTCCCTGTGCGGGCGGAGCGGTCTATTCCCCCGCCATCACGGATTTTGTGTTCATGGTGAAGAACACCAGCCACATGTTCATAACCGGCCCCGAAGTGATCAAGGCCGCGACGAGCGAAGAGGTGACGTTCGAAGACCTCGGCGGCGCGATGACCCACAACAAGACCTCCGGTGTCGCGCACTTCGCCGCCGAAAACGAGCAGCGTTGCATCGAGGGGATCAAGGACCTCCTGTCGTACCTACCCGCAAACAACCTTGAGGATCCGCCATACGTGACGCCGACCGATTCGCCCGGCAGGATGGATGAGCGGCTGTTTGACCTCATTCCGGAGGATCCGAACAAGCCGTACAACATGAAGGACATCATCCTGAGCGTCGTCGACGACGCGAAGTTCCTTGAGGTGCACCAGTACTGGGCACAGAACATCCTCGTCGGGTTCGCCCGGCTGAACGGCCGCGTGGTAGGCATCGTCGCAAACCAGCCCGCCGTGCTCGCCGGCTGTCTCGACATCAACTCGTCGACCAAGGGCGCCCGTTTTGTGCGCTTCTGCGATTGCTTCAATATCCCGCTCGTGACGTTCGTCGACGTGCCCGGTTTTCTGCCCGGCACGGCCCAGGAATACGGCGGGATAATCCGCAACGGCGCGAAGCTCCTCTTCGCATACTGCGAGGCGACGGTGCCCAAGCTGACCGTCATAACACGCAAGGCATACGGCGGCGCGTACGACGTCATGTGCAGCAAGCATGTTCGAGCCGATCTGAATTTCGCCTGGCCCACCGCCGAGATCGCCGTCATGGGTCCGGACGGCGCCGTCAACATCATCTTCAGAAAGGAGATACAGGAGGCCAAGGACGGCAAGGGGGCGCGAGAGGAACTGGTGACTGAGTACCGCGAGAAGTTCGCGAACCCGTACATCGCCGCGGAGAGGGGCTACGTCGACGACATCATCGAGCCGGACGAGACGCGTCCGCGACTCATTTCCGGACTCGAGACCATGTTGACCAAGCGGGAAGCGCGCCCGCCCAAGAAGCACGCGAGCATACCCCTGTAGGAGCCGCATTGATGGCACCGGCAATAGATCCAAAGACCCTGGCCCTGCTGGTTACGGCGGTCGTGGACGCGCACTGCAGCCGACGCGAGATGCAGTTCGCCGGCGCGCAACCCGAGCGACACGACGACAGCCCGCCGTCGCACGCCGGCATGTGGAGGTGGAGTTGCCATTTTCCCGCGCTGCCCTCGGCCTGGGGACTGACCCGTCCGCCGCGGAGGCCTTGACGCCACTCCCGTGCGCCCGTCGCTGCGCCGGCCACGGCACGGCCGGGCGCGAGCGTGAAACGCCGACAACCGCGGCCGGATGACTGAGTTGATGACGAACCTTGTGGAGACAAGATTGTGACAAAAAAGATCCAAATAATGGAAACCGCCCTTCGAGACGCACATCAGTCGTTGTTCGCCACTCGAATGCTGACAGAAGACATGCTCCCGATACTTGAGAAGATGGATTCCGTCGGTTACTACTCACTCGAAGCGTGGGGTGGCGCCACGTTCGACGTCTGCATGCGCTACCTGCTCGAAGACCCGTGGCAGAGGCTCCGCACCATACGAAAACACGTCAAGAAGACAAGGCTGCAGATGTTGCTGCGCGGTCAGAATGTCGTCGGCTACAGGCATTACGCGGACGATGTCCTGCGCAAGTTCATCGAGAAGGCCAAAGCGAACGGGATCGACGTCTTCCGGATCTTCGACGCCTTGAACGATCCGAGGAACCTCGAACTTGCCATGAAGACCGCGAAGAAGTGCGGGGGCGTCGTCGAGGGGGCGATCTCATATACGACGAGTCCGGTTCACAATGTCGAGGCGTTTGTCAAGTTCGCCGGCCAGTTGAAGGACATGGGTTCGGACGTGATCTGCGTCAAGGACATGGCCGGCCTGTTGTCGCCCATGGACGCGTTCGATCTCGTGAAGGCGCTCAAGGAGCAGGTCAAACTGCCGATCCACCTCCATTGCCATTCGGCGAGCGGCATGGCGCCGATGAGCTACCTGGCCGCGTGCGAGGCCGGAGTCGACATACTCGACACCGCGGTGTCGCCCCTGTCGGGGGGCACATCCCAGCCGGCCACGGAGGCGATCGTCGGCGCGCTGAAGGGTTCTTCGTTCGATACCGGGCTTGACATAGCGCTCCTCGCGGAGATTGGCGACTATTTTGAGACGATCAAGGAACGCTACTGCCAGCTCATCGACCCGTTGGCGTTCCGGGTCGATTCCCGGCTCTTCATACACCAGATCCCGGGCGGGATGATGTCCAACCTGATCTCGCAACTGAAAGAGCAGAACGCGATGGACAAGTTCCATGAGGTGCTGGAAGAGACCGGCCGCGTTCGCAAAGACATGGGGTACCCTCCGCTCGTGACCCCCACGAGCCAGATCGTCGGCACGCAGGCCGTGCTCAACGTCCTGTCGAAAAGCCGGTACAAGGTGGTGTCCAAGCAGACGAAGGACTACGTGCGTGGTCTGTACGGAAAATCGCCGGCGCCGATTCCCGCGGATATAGTGAAGGCCTGCGTCGGAAACGACAAGCTGATCACCAGCCGGCCGGCGGACGACCTCTCCCCGGAACTGGAGAAGGCGCGCGCCGATCTTGCCGGCGTCGTCGAAAGCGACGAGGACGTGTTGTCGTACGTCCTCTTCCCCCAGGTCGCGCTCGAATTCTTTAAGGCGCGCAAACAGGGACGCGGTCCCGTACGCGCTTGCGTTCCGCCGCCCGAAAAGCCCGCGCCCGTCAACACGAAGGTGATGCACGAGGCGCACGCTTCATTGACCCCCAGCGGCGGCGGCTACGACGTGTTGCTGGGTGACAGGTCCTTCACGGTAGGTGTCCAGCGTGGCAGACCTGCCAACGGCGCCACGCCGCTCACGCTCGTTATCGACGGCCAGACGATCTCGGTACTGGTCAAGCCCGCAGACAAGAAACCGTCCGGGCAGACGGCAACGGCTACTGCTGCGCCGGCGCAGCCCGTTGCGCGGCCGCTCCAGACCATTCCGCCGGCAGGCCCGGCTGCGGCCCCGACCCCGGCGCCCGCGGCGGCGCCCGTTGCCACCGCCGCCCCGGCCACTCACGCGCCGGCAAGGGAAACACGGAAGATGTCCGAGGGAGCGCCACCGCGCGGGGCGGTCTGCGCGCCCATGCCGGGCAAGATCGTCAGCGTCAGCGTCAAACCCGGCGAGCGCGTGGTCAAGGGTCAGCGCCTCTTCATACTCGAAGCGATGAAGATGGAGAACGAGATCGACGCGCCGTTCGCCGGGAATGTCGAGGCGGTAAACGCACAGCCGGGAATGACCGTCTCAAACACCAACCAGCCGCTGATAGTGATCAAGCCGGACTAGCCGTGCTTGGACAAATGGACCAGGCAACGGCATCAATATGGCAGTGCTGTGCGCGCCAGAGGAGCGCGCGCAGCCGGAACTCTGTGAAGGATTCGCGCAGCAGTCAAGGATCGCACGCCAAGCACTTGGAGGCAGGCTACTATGGCATTGCGGCACGCGGCCAACACGGAGGAGCCTCCGGATGCGCTGTTCTTCGCAATAGTGTTTGCCCTATTTCATACTGTGGTCGTCTCCGCAGTTGCGTATCTTCTGATCAGCCCCGCGATTGAAAGGACGGGCAGCATTTTGCCCGTTGCGTTCATCGCGACATTCGCTTTCGTGCCGATGTTCGCAGGCAGCCTGCTTTGTCACAGAGCGGTGATTCGTCGCACCTTGCCATCGTGGAGCACTTTTGTCCTTCTGCCTATACTGGTAGGCGCACTGGAGCTTGTGGTTGCTGTGTTCTGGTACGCTGCCGCTTTCCTGGCCAATGCCCCTGCTGCTCACGAAACCGCGGTTGCCTCGATGGCGCGAGAACGCGACGAGGGAGGCGCATGGATGGTTGTGTTGTTTGCCTTGGGGTTTGGTGTCAGCGTGTTCCTGAATCTTGTCTCCAGTTTCGTGGCGGCGTCCGCTATCCATGAACGGATGAAAGAGTGGCAGTCGAGTGCCATGGCGCGTGATACGACATCGGACTAGTGTGGAGTCGCGAACCTACGGCCACACACCCGACCGCACGGTCGGACTTGGTTTCAGTGTCCGGCCCGATGTGGAGCACCCGGGTCCGCAAATGAGGGCTTTTGACACGTGCAAAACTTCAAACAGCTTCGTGACGATTGGGAGGCGAGGCTTCAGAAAGAACAGCCCGACGTGCTGAAGGAACGGAAGGAGTCGTTCAAGACACTCTCCGATATACCCGTGCAGCGCGCGTACTTCCCGCCCGATGACCTGTCTCCCGAGAAGTACATGGCAGACCAGGGCTTGCCCGGAGAGTATCCCTTCATCCGTGGCGTCTACCCGTCCATGTACCGCGGCCGCCTCTGGACCATGCGCCAGTACGCCGGATTCGCCACCGCGGAAGAGACGAACAAACGCTACCGCTACCTCCTCGATGAAGGCCAGACGGGGCTTTCCGTCGCCTTCGACCTGCCCACGCAGATGGGCTACGATTCCGACCACCCGATGAGCGAAGGCGAGGTCGGCAAGGTCGGCGTCGCGATCAGCACGCTCGACGACATGCGCACCCTCTTCGACGCCATCCCGCTCGCCAAGGTCAGCACGTCGATGACGATCAACTCCACCGCGGCGATCCTGCTCGGGATGTACGTCACGCTCGCCGGAGAACAGGGCGCGCCGGTGAAGTCGCTCGCCGGCACCATCCAGAACGACGTCCTCAAGGAGTACATCGCCCGCGGCACGTACATCCTGCCCCCCGGCCCGTCGCTGAAACTCACGATCGACCTCTTCGAATTCTGCACGAAGAACATGCCGCGCTGGAACATGATCAGCATCAGCGGATACCATATGCGCGAGGCGGGCTGCACCGCCGCGCAGGAGATCGGGTTCACCCTTTCGGACGGCATCTGCTACGTCGAAGAGGCGATCAAGCGCGGGCTGGATGTCAACCGCTTCGGCGCGCAGTTGTCGTTCTTCTTCTGTTCGCACAACAACCTGCTCGAAGAGGTGGCAAAGTTCCGCGCCGCGCGGCGCCTCTGGGCGAGGATCATGGTGGAGCGGTTCAAAGCGACCGATCCGCGCGCGATGATGCTCCGGTTCCACACACAGACCGCCGGCTGCTCCCTGACCGCCCAGCAGCCGAACAATAACGTGGTCCGCGTCGCGTACCAGGCGCTGGCCGCGGTGCTCGGCGGGACGCAGTCACTCCATACAAATTCGCGCGACGAGGCGTTGTCGCTGCCCACCGAGGAATCCGTCCGCATCGCACTGCGGACGCAACAGGTGCTCGCCTTCGAGAGCGGCGTCGTGGACACGGCCGACCCGCTCGCGGGCTCGTACTACGTCGAGAGCCTCACCGACGAGCTCGAGTCGCGCGCCCGCGATTACATCGGCAAGGTCGACGCGCTCGGCGGGACAGTCCGCGCCATCGAGGCCGGCTACATACAATCGGAGATCGAACGCTCCGCCTACGAGTACCAGAAGCGCATCGAGTCCGAGGACTACGTGGTTGTCGGCGTGAACAAGTTCCAGGAACGCCAGGCCGCCGAGGGCGAGGCGCTGAAGGTCTTGCGCGTCGACCCGTCCGTGCGCGAACGACAGGTCGAGCGCATCCGGGCGTTTAGGTCCAAGCGGAACGGCGCGGCCGTCAACGCCGCGCTCCAGACCCTCCGCAGCGCCGCAAAGTCGAACACCAACCTCGTCCAACCGATCGTCGACGCCGTGAAGGCGCTCGCCACGCTCGGCGAAATCTCCGACGTGCTGCGAGAAGTCTACGGCGAATATCGGCGTCAGTCGCGCCGGTAGCATCCTTGCCCAGTGGCCGGCAAACGCGGCTTTTGGAGTGCGGCGGTCGCAACCGCCGCTTTGGCTTCCACTATTGAGGGAAAGCGCCACGATGCGTCGTGGCGCACTCCACAATCGGCAGGCACGACATTCCTCGCATGGACTGACGGCACACGTGCATCCTAATCATTGGAGCAGACAATCATGGCAGTATTGAACCTTGACCACATCGGCATCGGCGTGCTCGACCTCGATCGCGCGCTGAAGGTGTACGCGACGGACCTCGGGCTGCACCTTGAAGAGACGGAGACGCTCGAGTCGATGAAGCTGAAGGTGGCGAAGCTCTCGACCGGCAACACGCTGATCGAGCTCATCCAGCCTCTGCCCGGCGAAGAGACGATGTCGAAGGCGATCGAGCGGCGCGGCGAGGGGATCCACCACGTCTGCCTCACGGTCGACAATGTCGAGGCGGCGACGAAGCTGCTCTTCGACCGCGGCTACAAGCCGGTCTGGGACAAGCCGCGCACGGGCGCGAGCGGCAGGCTCGTGAACTTCCTCAGCCCCAAGGACACCTTCGGCGTGCTCATCGAGTTGAGCCAGAAGCCGTAGGCGACTTGTTCACGATCTGGGAACGCCTCGACGCATCGTGGCCCGTTTTCCAAGGGAGCCCCGATGCGTCGGGGCGCTCCCGGATGCGTCGCCGCGCACCGGTTCGCCTTATGACACAGTTTCGTGGTGTTTATGGAACCCAAGGTCGGCTGTCTGGGCTTACTGGCGCTGCTTTCAGGCGCCCTTTCCATCGTCTGGTTCTTCGGTGAGCCGCCCGGTTCATATCCGGTCGTATGGCCGCCGATCTCCGTTCTGGGGACGATCATCGCGTTCTACGGCATGACGCGTCTTCTGGGCAAGCAGACAAGTCTCAGGATGCGATTCAGGAACCCGCGCGCGCCCGGCGCGAAGTCGTTCGTGTTGGGATTCGTGCTCATCGCGACAGCGCACACCGGTTTGCTCATCGATGCGCGAATATGGGTCGGCCGGACGCCCGAAACGCTCGGGGACTACTTGACCTGGGTTATCGCGTTCTTCTGGATAATGGAGTTCCCGATTGCGCTGAGCGCTGTGATTCCCCTGGTTCGGAACATCCTTGCGGCGCGCGTCGTCTCCATCGCCGGCGTCGAACTCACGCCGCCGAGCGTCCAACGCGGCAAGCCGCTCACCGTGAAGCTCTCGCTGCAAGGGGGACCCGGCGCCGGCCGGACGATCGATATTGACGCCTGCGTCCGCTCTTTCGAGCGATACTGGCAGCAGCAGCCGAAGGGCGGCAGGATGCTTGTGGCGACCAAGCTCACTGAAGACTCGATCACGATCGCGCATGACGTGAAGACCGAACCGCGTCAGATCACCAGTGTCCAGGGGGACATAATTGTGCCAGCGAATTCGAAGCCGTCCTTTGGCAACCCCAGCGATGCCGGGATAGCATGGTACGTAGAAATTCGTCTCCGCATCCAGGGCGCGCCGGATTGGATCGAATCGCACGACTTTCGCGTGTACTGAAGCTGGATATTATTGAGGACTCTGCAATGGCAGACAAGGATCAGGACAGGACCGAAAAGGCGATCACACGACGTGGACTGCTGAAGGCGGCGGGTGTTGTCGCCGTCTCCGGCATCGTCGGCGGCGCATTCACGACCAATGGTCGCACCCTCCTGCTGGCTCAGGAGGCGGCTGGCGGCGCTTCCGAGGGCGTTGACAAGCTGACCGGCAAGACGATCGCGCTTCCCGCACCGCAGTTGAAGAGTGCGGTCTCGGTCGAAGAGGCGATCGCGGCGCGGCGGTCGAGGAGAGAATACCAGGCGCAACACATTTCGCTTCAGCAGCTCGGCCAACTGCTCTGGTGCGCGCAGGGGGTGACGAAGCGGGAAGGCAAGTTCGCGTTCCGAGCTGCGCCTTCCGCGGGCGCGCTCTATCCGATGGACATCTTCGCGGTGCTGCCCGGCGGCGTCTATCGCTACAAGCCACACGACCACGAGCTCGAACAGATCGTCCCGAACGACAGGAGAAAGCAACTGAAGGCCGCATGTGTCGACCAGAAGATGGTGACCGCGGCGTCGGTCAATCTGGTCATCACTGCGAACTACGAGGTGTGCGCGCGAAAGTATGGGAACAACGCGGACGATGCGCATGGGAGAAAGCGTGGGGAGTCTGCGGAACGGTACTGTATCATCGAATCCGGCTGCATCTCCGAGAACATCCACATCCAGTGCGAGACGCTGAAGCTCGGCACGGTGCTCATCGGCGCCTTCGAAGACGCGAAGGTGATTGAAGCGGCCTCCCTGCCCGCCAAGTGCCGCCCGCTGCTCGTCATGCCCGTCGGGCCGGCGTAGCTGCAACGACGATATCTCGGGGACAATGTGGGGTTGTGCCCTACACGTGTTATCTCTACATTCGGAGGGACCCATGAGTCAATACACGATTTTGGCGCTTGCTTTGCCGCTCGGTTTTCTAGGCGGGGCTCTTGCGCTCCTGATAGGAGCAGGTGATTCGGTCAGTTGGCAGAGCCTTGCGTCGGCTGTCGTTGGCGGCCTTGTGGCTTCGGGGCTAATGGTTTTCCACTACAAGCGGGTGCGCGACACCGAATACAGAGGCCTTCTGGCATGGCTATGTGTCGACTTCGTGCATGCCTACGAGCGATATCTCCAGAACAGTATCAACGAAAGAACACTTCTTTCCTTCACCAAGGCATATCGTTCCTTTGGCACGAACGCGTTGGCGCGATTTGCCTACGTGTGCACCGATTTGCGACTGCTTCTCTCGGCAGTCAAACTCGACGTGATGTACGCAAAGATACAACACTTCATCAACGATGCTGCGATGTTCGCAAAGGAAATGCTTTACGAGAGGGATACGCAGGCATATCTGGCGAAGAACGAGATGACGTTGAGGGCACAGAGGCAGGCCAGCGAGTACTTCAAGAACCAACTACGCAGCATCGAAGAGAATATGCGCACACTCCTCGACGCAGCGCGACGGAGCTGCGGCAGTTCCAGCAAGCAACTATCGGACCACTTCGAGTCGGACGCCAAACAAATGGCCGATTTCAATGCTGCTGCAGCCAAGCAGAAGCCGAGCGAGTCGGCTGGAGCCACTCTGTCCAACACGCCACGCCCGGATGGGGCGAAGAGCCAAACGCTCGGTCTGCAGGAGAATCGGAGTTGCCCCACAGCGAGCACGCCCGACTCGCCGAACCCTTGACTTCCACAGTGCGCACCCATATAATGGGCACAGACGCAGGCCATATTCGACGGCTTGTTTCCGCACTCGGAGGCTACGATGGCAAGACCGCGCGTGTTCATCAGTTCGACTTTCTACGACCTCAAGCAAGTGCGGGCGGATGTCGAACGATTCATTTCATCGCTGGGATATGAGGCTATTCGACACGAGGCAGGCGCAATCCCCTACGCAAAGCAGGCTCCGATAGAGGAGGCAACATACCGGGAAGTTGGTCTGTGCGACATCATTGTATGTATTGTTGGCGGTCGCTACGGGACAGGGTCAGCAACGCGCGAAGGCTCCATTACTCAGAACGAACTCAGACGCGCCCTTGAAAGGGGCGTTCAAGTATACGTGTTCATCGAAAACAGCGTCTATGCCGAGTACCGCACTTATGAACTAAACAAGGACGGTACCAACACTCGCTACGCTTGTGTCGACAATCCGGCCATTTTCAGATTTTTGGACGAGGTACTCTCTCTGCCAC
>JAVHLO010000399.1 GCA_031082105.1 Planctomycetota bacterium | reverse complement strand
GAAGAAGCCGCAAAACCGGATCGAACCGGACCCGATGAAGTCATCCTCGATAAGGTGCGCAGGTTCCACAGCCTGCTGCGCGACGGGAAGTCCCGTGGCGTAGACACGTCCGAAGCGGAGAAGCTCGACATGCAGTCGCGCGAGGCCGCCCAGGGGGGCGACATGAAAGAGGCCGAGCGACTGCTCGACAAGGCGATCGAACTCCTCGAAGCCCAGAAGCAGGCGCCCGTCGAAGACGCAGGGACTGACCCGTCCGAGGACGGCGGAACGGATCCGTCCGACCCCGGTCCCGGAACCGCAAAGACCGGGCAGGCGGCCTCATCCCGGGAAGTCCGGTTGCGTACCGCGGCCGCACGGGTCGAAGTCGTCAGCGCGCTGCCGGCCGGCGAGACGGGTTCCGCGAAACGGGAAGAACAGCAATTCGCAAGGGCCACGGTTACCGCGGAACAGAACACCGTGAAGATCGACGCGAACACCGATCCGGTCTGGGTCGTCGAAGGTCCGCTGCCCGAAAAGAAAACACTCGCCCCCGACCGCTCGCCGTTCGGGTTCCATCCCGCGTCCACGCCCGGGGACAACTACGACTGCGCAGGTGAAACGGGCGTCACCTGGGACCGGGGCGGGCTCTACGTCGTCTGGGTATTCGGCCAGCCCGATCCGGGCGTGGAGAAATACGACTGGACGACGTTCGACGACTACTTCAAGAAGATACCGGCCGACATGCTGCCGCTGAAGAACATCACGATTGCGATGGACCCGATGGTGAGACTGCCGGGCCGGCCCCAGGTCCCGGAAGCCAAGGGGCGCCGCGAGGTGGACGTCTCGAAACACCTCGAGGGCACGACCTACAGGCCGAAGGACAAGGAGAAATACGCGCGCTGGGTGAGGGCGGCGGTTGAGCGCTACGACGGCGACGGCAAGGACGACATGCCGGGCCTGTCGGTCGCGGCGAAGCACTGGCAGGCCGATAACGAACCTCCGCGCGGACGCGAAGGGTACGCCGACTTCGTGCGCATCACTTCGGTAGCCATCAAGGACGCGGACGCCGATGCGAAGGTGCTCGTGGGCGGGCTGGTTCCGCCGTTCGGCGGCGGGATGGCTCGCGCGTACGAAAAGGAATCGCTGCCGATCCTCAAGGATCTCGCGGGCAAACACCTGGACATACTCGACTTCCATTGGTTCGGCTACGCGGGCGAATGGAAGCTCGCGGGAGAGGGGCTCGCCCGTATCCGCAAGGATCTGCGGGCGTGTGGATTTGAAGCGGCCATGCCCATCTGGTTCACCGAGATGGGCACGAGCAGTGGAACGCCGGCCGGACGCCCGGGCAGACCTGCGCCGGAACAGTCTGAACGAATCCAGGCCTCGGAGATGGTGAAACGATATTCCGTTCTCCTGGGTGAGGGAGTCGAGAAGATCTTCTGGGCATGGGGAATGATGGAGGGGTTCGGCGACCCGCGGGACAACGACTTCTTCGACAACACCGGGTTCGTCTATGACGGTATCGGGCCGGGCGACTCCGGAAAGGGCGTAAAGAAGATGGTCTACTGGGCACACCAGAAGATGAGCCAACTGCTGCAGTACTGGGATGGCAGCAGGCCGGAGAAGGTCGATGTCGGCGCCGGCGCGGTCGCATACCGGTTCAAGTTCACGAAGGACTCCGACCGCGGCATCGTCGTGGTGTGGACTGAGGGGCCATGACGACGGACTACCTTCGCTCTCAGCGGAGTCCTCCCTATCACCGCGGCGACAGAAAATTCTTGACTGCGCGGCGGCGGAATAGTACGATTTTCCCTGGATGGAAGTGCGTTTTTTTGAGGCCTATCCGACCGGTATTGCGCCTGGCAAGACACATTCGCCCTGTTTTCAGGAAGCCCTGTCGCTTTCCGGAGGACAACCATGCAGGCAGACAAGAAAGAGAGAAGGCGTTCGAAACGCGTCAAGGTGAAGGGAGTGTCCGTGGAATGCAGCGTGGCGAGCTTCTGGAATTTCATCCGGAAGCCCGAGCACGAGACACACGTCGTCGGCAACATCAGCCAGGGCGGCTTGCAGATGCTTTCAAGCGTCGGTTTTGCCATCGGCCTGCCGCTCGATGTCGTCATCCTTCACCCCAACGGCACAGACAAGATCAAGGCGCGCGGCAAGGTCATCTACTCGCACATCTTCCATAAGAAGACGGGCGCTCCAACCCTCTTCAGGGTCGGAGTGCAGCTTCTGAAGTTCAAGGAAGATGGTAGGGTCAAGCTGGACGCGCTCATGGCGGACAAGAGTCTGGTCGCCAGTCAGCCGTGACTACGGGAAGGCAAATTGTTGTACCGCTGCCGAAAACGGCGGTGCGCCAGTGAATCAGCGAGGCTGACCGAGCAGAGGCGAATACCTCAGCCCGCGCCCGGCCGCGTCGCGAATGAAGTACACATCGTGTGTATGACGCCCGAGCGACTTGAGCGCGGCAAGCCGTTCCTGCGGGGTGCTTGATTCCAACATGTCCTCCACCTCGGTGAGACGCCCACATCTCAGCAGATAGTCGGCGCGCTCCCCGAACAGCGCTTCCGCCTCCCGCAGCGACACTGTCGAAATGTCCGGCGACGTCTCGCCGGTCGCCCTGTGCGCAAAGAGTCCGTCACTGGGAGTCCAAGCACCACCCTGCCATGGGCAGGGCAGAAACGGGCAAGACAAGTTCGCTTGACTTTGTCCGCATTTCTTGTTGGAATGGGAAGGAGTCATGAGGAAACAGGACGATTTCGGATTGAACAGGTGTCAGAATCTCCAGTCGGTTCTTCTTTGAAAGGATACGCGGCTATGAGAAACGTAGGAATGCTGTTCGTTGTCCTGGCCATGGCGTTGTTTGCGGTGGGCTGCGGGGAAGAGAAGAAGACGCCGACCCCGGGCGCTGCTGAGACAGGCAAGCCGGCCCAACCCGCCGGAACGACCACCCCGAGCGCCACGGAGACAGTCAAGCCGCCACAACCCACCGGTACGACCACCACGACCGCGCCGGCCGCCGGCGTCGAGACGGCCGCCCTGGACCTCGAGGCCGCAGGGCTCCCGCTCGTGATCGACGCACCGAAGGGGGCGACGGCGAAGGACGACTTCGGCGCCGTGCTGGTGGCGAAAGGCGCGGGCTTCCAGATCGAGTTTCACGAGGGCGATTGCGACATCGCGGGACGCAAGAAGGAGATCGAGGAAAACACCATCAACAAGCTCAAGAAGTTCCACACAGAGACCGCCGACACGCTGCTGTACGAATCGGAAGTAATGGGGAAGGCCGAGTTTCACTTCCTCACCCTGGTCAAGGTCGGCGACAAGACCTGCTACGCCGAGGACGTGAAGGGTCCGGTGTACACGAAGGCGGATGTGGAATCGATGCTGAAATCCGCCCAGTCCGCCCGGGCGAAGTAAAGGCGAGCTTGACCCTTCTTGCGAGGCTGCGCTGCTCGGTCTTTCGCTGTTCCTGCCACCAGTCCCGGATTGCGATTCCGACCGTTCTGTCAAGCGAGCTTCGGGCATCTTTGGAGTGCGCCGGCAGAGCGAAGCGGCGACGGCGCTTTGGCTTGCAGCGGAACCACACCCCGGTTGCGGAGACACCGGCTACAGGGACACAACATCCACTG
>JAVHLO010000398.1 GCA_031082105.1 Planctomycetota bacterium | reverse complement strand
CACGCTGTCGGATCAGGCCAGGCTCAAGGGGAACACGGCGGAGGGCGCCCGACTCTCTTCCGAGGCCGGCCTGAAGTATGCCGAGGCGGTTCGAATCAAGCCGGACGACCATATGGTCAATTTCAATCAAGCTTGTCTCTGCGCCTTGCGCGGAGATTCGACAGGAGCGATCAAGCACTTGACGCTCTGGGCGAAACACTGTCCATCGCCTTCTCAATCCAAGCTCGATGGCGATGCGGACTTTCACCGTATCAGGAATACGCGCGAGTTCTGTACTTTTCGAGAGAGCCTCCCCCAATAGCTGCTGATATGCTTGCCTGGTATTCCGGGAATTGCGACGCCGCGCGCGAGGCGAAGGGCGACATCGCGGGCGCCATCGCAGACTACGAAAAGGCGCTCGAACCCGCACCTTCGAGTTGGAGACATCGCAAGACGCTCGAGCAGGCGCCCGAGGGCAAGTAGCTCGCGGGGAGCCCGCACGTGCTTCCACGCCGCCACGCCGGCGGCTTGGAGTAGGACAGGACGCTAAGCGAAATGACGACTAACTACGTCACCGGGTTGTCTCTGGACGAGTGCGCGAAGAGGATTCGTGCGCGCACGTACGGCCTGACCGGGATGGTCAAGCCGTCGTGGTACTCGCTGCTTGGCCGGTCGGAGCGCCCTGGAGAAGGCACAGTCGTTGCCGAATTGAAGAACGACCGCTTCAGACTGTACGCGTTCGGCCCCAGATGGCTGAGGAACAGCTTTGCACCACACCTGTACGGCACCATTGCGTCTGTTGTGGAACGAACCCGTATTTCCTGTCGGTTCCAGATGCACGGCGCCGCGCGGGCTTTCTTGATTGTGTGGTTTGGTGTGCTTGCGATTGCGGTGACTCTCGTTCTGCTTGCGGTGATTAGCAGCCTCGCTCCGCGGTCGGTGCTATGGGAGGCGCTGCTGGGCGCGGGTGGGATGGCGGCATTCTGTCTTGCGCTCGTTGGTGCAAGCCGCTATGCCGCGCACGGACAGCGGATACGCCTCGAGAGGTTCTTGCGGGAGGACCTCGAGGCCGTCCCGGACAATCCGGCATTGAGCGCGCAAGCGGAGCATCTCGGCGGTTCTGGAGCGTCAAAGCCGCAGCTTTGACCTTGCATTCGGCCGCCGAATCGACAACCCCCTGAATCCCCCTTTGTCAAGGGGGACTCGCTGCGACGGCCTTTGACGATCCAAGGCAAGCAGTCCACCCCGGTCGAGATTCCTCATCCAAGACGGTCATCTGAGGCGCTCATTTGATGCGCACGCGTCAATCGCTTGAAGCACCGCGCTGTTTCTGGTATCATTATTCCGTTCTGAACGGATTTCCTGCGTAACCTGAAATGGAGAATCCACCATGGCAGCCAAAGTCGGAAAGGCGGAGGTGCAGAAGGCGCTCGGGGAGATCAAGCTCATGGACGCGGGACGACGCGCACAGGCCGCTATTACCCTCGGTCTCTACGGCGACGACCACGTCCTGCCCGCGCTGAAACAGGCCGCGCGCGACAGCGCCGCCCAGGTGAAGGTCGCCGCGCTCTATTCCCTCTGCCTCCTCGGCGACAAGGAGGCCATTCCGCAGCTCATCCCGTTTCTCTCGACCGACCGGCCACGGAGCCGCAAACTTGCCCTGACGGCGCTCGAACAGTCCACCGACGTGAAACACGGCGGCGACAGCGAAGATGTCGAGTCGTGCAAGAAGGCTGAGGAGGCGTGGTCCGCCTGGTGGAAACAGAACTCCGCCAAGGTCAAATGGGCGCAGGAGAAAAAGCGGTACACGCTGTGATCGTGAGTGCGTACGTGCGTGACTGCGTGCATGCGTGCGAGCGAGGCATAGTCTGGATTCCCGCTTGCGCGGGAATGACGGGAAGCGCGATCGCAATGTAGCACAGGCGTCCCGCCTGTGCCCGCCGTTGGCGACTGGATTCCCGCTTCCGCGGGAATGACAAGAGCCGTTTTGTCTGTCACTCCACATGTCCCCCTCTCCAGACCAATCTCCAGACCAGTCGGCCGACCGTTCGGCCGCGTTCAGCGGCCATGTACGGGCATTGTCAATACCCCGGCTCTCCGGCACGCCGGGCCGCGACCGGGCCGCGCAGTACATCGTCGACACCCTCACCCGGAACGGGCTCGCCGTCTCGCGCATGCCGTTCGTCTTCTCTACCGCGCCCATCGTGTTCCTGAAGCTCGCGGGCGCAATCGCGCTTGCCCTTGTCATCGCCGCGATCGCGTGTTGGGCCGAGCACTCCCCCCTGCCGTTCGTCTTCTCCGTGGGCGCGTTCGCGGTAGTAGGCCTGGCGTCCGTCCTCGTTCGGTTCGTCATCCTCGGGAATTCGTTCGACACGGCGCAGTCCGATGGCGCCGCCAACGCGCCCGATGCCGTGCCGCACACCGTGCCGGCGATCGCGCAATCGCGCCGGCCGAGTTTGTTTCTCCGACGACTCGGTCGCTCGCTCGCGTCAAGGCTTGGCAAGCGCATTCGCGGCGAGAATATCTACGCGTGTCTGAAACGCGAATGCCGTCGCGCGCCGACCGCTCGCCCACAGACGGGCGCAGTGACCGACGGAACCAACGCGCGGTTGCTCCTCGTCGCACACTACGACTCGAAGGGGCAGAACATGTCGATATCGACCCGGATCGCGATGGCCATTCTCGGCGGCGTCGGCCTCCTCTTCGCCATTACGTTGTCCGCGCTGAACCTTGTTCCGTCCATCGCGCCGGCGGCGGACGTGAGCGGCCGATATCACATGGCTTTCGCGCTCGCCTCGTGTCTCGCATTCGCGAGCCTCCTCATCCTGACGACGGACAACTCCTCACCCGGCGCGATCGACAACGCGTCCGGGGTAGCGGTGCTTCTTGATGTGGCGGCGCGACTCAGTGCCGGAGGTGCATTGTCTGGCACCGGGCTGGAGGTGGCTTTCCTCCTCACCGACGCGGAGGAGTACGCGCTGGCCGGCGCGGCGGCGTTCGTTGGCGGTATGCGGGCGGCATATGACGATGCGGCAGCGGTCGCGTCAACCTCCGAGCGGACCGCCGCCGAGACGGGGGGCGCGCGGTACCGGCGGACATTCGTGTTGAACCTTGACGGCCCCGGCGCGGGCGAAAACTACGTCCTGTTCTTCAAGAGGCCCTGCGGGACTGCATCTGCGGATCGAGAGGAAGGCCAAGCCTGGGCGGACGCGTCGGACTTTCTGCGGGTCTTGAATGAGGCTGCGGTGAAAGAGTCGATCCGGATGAAGTTACGACGCCGGTTGATCGGCGCGATGGCGGATCACCTGCCGTTCGTCTGGGAAGGGATACCGGCCGCGACTCTCTGCGGCATGTCAGGGACGATAGGCCTTGTTCACACGCGGGGCGACGAGCCCGCTCGGGTCTCCGAGGCCGGCATGCGCGGCGCAGCCGGTTTCGCGCTGCGCGTGGTCGAGGAGATGGCCGCGCGTACCCTGCCCTCCGCCGTCACCACCCGGCGCACGAGTTCCTGAAGCCGCCCAACTATGTCAGTCTCCGCGCACGAAGGCGCGCTTTCCGATTCCATGGCAGGCACTCCTAAGGAAAGCATGGCGGCCCGTCTGCTCTGCGCCCATGAGGGTCGAACCGCTGC
>JAVHLO010000397.1 GCA_031082105.1 Planctomycetota bacterium | reverse complement strand
GTCGTTCCGTCCGGTCGAGCGCGCGGCCGCACCCGCCACGGCCGGTCCGGCGCCCTGCGCCGGCACGGCCCGCGAGGAGAGTGAAGAACCCGAGACCTCGGCGCTGCCGGTGACCGACAGCGCGAACGTCGTTCGCCAGGCCTGGCCGGCAATACTCGAAAGCGTCAAACGGCGCCGCCCCTCGGTAGCCGGGTTCCTCAGGGAGGGCGTGCCCACCAAGTTGCAGGGGAACGAGATCACGTGTGAGTTCCCGCAACGGTTCATGTTCCACAAGCAGCAGTTCGACGACCAGGCCAAGCGGGCCATAGTCGAGGAGGCGGCGGAAGAGGTGCTCGGGGCGAAGTACATCGTCAACTACCTGCTCGCCGAACCTCCCGCGCAGAAACAGCAGGGAGAAGCCTTGACGCCGGACCGGAAGAGCGACAGTCAGCCGCGCGAACAGGCCCAGACCGTGGCCGGCGATCCGCTGGTCAGGAAGATCACCGAGGTGTTCGAAGCCCGGGTTGTCAGTGTGGAAGAATAAGAGGAAGACAAACCATGAAAGGTATGGAAGGTTTCGATTTCAACAAGGTGATGAAAGCCGCCCAGGATATGCAGAAGCAGATGGCGCGCGTGAAGGACGACCTCAAGGAGCGCGTCGTCGAGGGAAACGCCGGCGGCGGAATGGTCGTGGCGACCGTGAACGGCCAGCAGGATATCGTCGCGATCAAGCTTGACCGCGAAGTCGTGAATCCCGAAGACGTCGGCATGCTCGAGGACCTGATCGTAGCTGCCGTGAACCAGGCGATGAAGAAGTCCAGGGAGATGGCTGAGAAGGAGATGGGCAAGATAACCGGCGGCGTGCTCCCGCCCGGGCTTGGAATCTAAGCTGTCTTTCATGTTTTCTTTCGACTCCACAGAACGACGGTTGTCTGACATGAGGGAAACACGAAAGGTGCCGTGAAGACTGAAACGGAGACAGAGGGCTGCTTCGCTGATGACGACCGAAGAAAAACCTGATGCGCTTGCGCGCCTTGCGGACAACGTGGCGCAGGTTCCGGGCATCGGACGGAAAACGGCCGAGCGCATTGCGTTTCACGTTCTGCAGATGAGCGACGAAGCTGCGGCGTCGCTTTGCAGCGCGATCATGGACGTCAAGAAGACTACCCGCTGCTCCGTCTGCTGCAATGTCGTGGACGCGGATCCGTGCCCGATCTGCGTCGACGCGAAACGGGACCGATCGGCGATCTGTGTCGTCGAGCGACCCGCCGACGTGCGTTCGATAGAACGAGCCACGGGGTTCCGCGGGCTCTATCACGTGCTCGGCGGGCACATAGCGCCGCTGGAGGGCGTGCATGCTGAGAACCTGACCATAGGCCGGCTGGTCACTCGTGTCGTGGACGGATCGGTAAAAGAGGTCATAATCGCAACGAATCCCACGGTCGAAGGAGACCTTACCGCGACTTACCTGGCGCAAGCGTTATCCAGGTTCGCGCTCGTGGTATCGCGCATCGCGAAGGGGGTGCCCTCGGGGAGCACGCTCGACTACGCGACAAGAGCGGTCCTCACGGACGCGTTTTCGGGCCGCAAGCCGATGAGGACAGGAAGTGCCTAGCGCAGTCTGTCCATGAACCTTCGAGTGAGTCGTCAGTTCGTAGTAACGACTTCAGTCGTTCGATTGCCCAGCGACTGAAGTCGCTACTACGAGCGGGGGCGTCGTGCCGCTGTCTTTGTGAGTGGAACAGGCCGGGGAAGCGGGAGTAGCCATGAAGATGGATGCCAACCTGTATCAGAGGCTGGAACAACGACAGTTGCTCAAACTGTCGCCGCAGATGATACAGCAGATCGAGATACTGCAGTTGCCATCGATCGAACTCCAGGAGATGGTCAAGCAGGAGCTCGAAGAGAATCCCGCCCTTGAGCTGGTTGCGGAAGTGCCCGCGAAAGAGAAGACGGAGACAGCCTCCACCGACAGCGAAGGGCCGGGAGTCGACCCGGGTTCCAACGCCTCGTTTTCGACCCCGTCCGCAGCCCTCGCCGAGCAGGAGAAGGCGATACAGATGGCGGACGACCAGACGCTGCGGATGATCGAGGAGCAGCATGAGCTTTCGCCGACGTACGCTTTCCGCCGTTCTTCGGGCGCGAGCGAAGACTCCGACCCGATGGAGGCGCTCCAGAACGCCCCCGAACGCGGCCTGACCCTGCAGGACTTCCTGCACCAGCAGGCGATCATGTCGGAGGCAAACGGACGGCTCCGGCGTCTGCTCGAATACATTATAGATAACATTGACGACAGCGGCTTCCTGTCGTCGCCGCTGCAGGTCGTTGTGGAAGCTCTCAACCGGAGCACAATCACGGCGGCGGCGCGGTTCCTTGCGGCGAATGGGCTTTCCTTCCCCCAGCCGCAGGCGAATCCGGAAGGCCAGCCCGCGCCGTTCCCGATCGTCGACGCCTCGGAGATCCCGGGCCTCGTGAAGGCCCTCCGGCACAGGTTCCTTACGCCCGGCGTGCAGCCGCCGGAATCGCCGGATGAGGTCGTTTCCGATTTCCTATATACGATCGCCGACGCTGAGGCGGTACTCAAGGTGATCCAGAACTTCGACCCGAAGGGCGTTGGCGCACGCGACCTGAGGGAATCGCTGCTGCTGCAGCTTTCGGATGCCGACCCTGAGGTCGCGTCGAAACAGTTGCTCATTCGCGATCATCTGGAAGATATCACCCGCAACGACCTGCCGGCCGTGGCGAAAAAGACCGGCCTCTCGATGGATCAGTTGAACGCGCTCGTCGATCAAATCAAGGCGATGAACCCGAAACCGGGCTCGAATGTCGCCGGCGCCGTAGTCCCCCGGGTCGTCCCTGACGTGCTCGTGGAATTGGTCGGCGATGTCTACGAGGTCCGCGTGGAAAAGTCCTTCCTGCCCCCGCTCTGTGTGAGCCCGGGCTACGCCGCGATCCTCGCGGACCGGCAGGCCAGCCAGGAAGTAAAACAGTTCATTCGAGCAAAGGTCGACTCGGCCAAACGCCTCATCAGCGCGATCGAACAGAGGAGAAGCACGCTCCAGCGCATCGCGGGCGAGATCGTCAAGTCGCAGAAAGCGTTTCTCGACAGCGGTATCTCGTACCTCAGGCCTTTCAAGATGCAGGAAGTTGCGGACAAGATCGGCGTCCACGTGTCGACGGTGGGAAGGGCGATTTCGGACAAATACATAATGACCCCGCGCGGGGTGTTCAAGATGAAGTTCTTCTTCACCGGCGGGATCGAAACGACCGGTGGGAAGGAAACGGCATCAAGAGTGTCCGTTATGGCCCGAATCCGCGATCTCTTCGAACATGAAGAGAAAGCGAATCCGCTCAACGACGATGAAGCAGTAAGAATCCTGAAGGGGGAGGGCTACACCGTCGCGCGCCGCACGATCGCCAAGTACAGACAGGAACTCAACATACCGCCGGCAAGGATGCGCAAGCGCTTCTAGCCCGGCATCATTCACCAATCAGTGAAAAGCAACGACAGACTGTCGTTCCGAACCCTGAAACAAGTCTAGGGCAGGGTTGGTTGAGAATCTCCTTTGCCGCGCGTCCGGGCCGGAAGCCACTTTTCTGAAGCCCCCGATCCCTGACCATGAAACCTGCTCTCGAGTCCCAAGGCTCAC
>JAVHLO010000396.1 GCA_031082105.1 Planctomycetota bacterium | reverse complement strand
GCTCGTGGCGATCGTGGAGAAGGAGCCGGCTGCCCCGCGCTCGCTGAACGCGCGCGTTCCCGCCGATGTCGAGACGATCTGCCTGAAGGCGCTGCAGAAGGATCCCGCTCAGCGATACGCCCACATCGGCGAGATGGCCGGCGATGTCGCATTGTATCTCGAGGGCGAGCAGATCAAGGCGCGGCCGGCGGGGAAGCTCGGTACGCTTCTTCGCAGGGCGAGAAGGAACGCGCGGACCGTGGTCCCCACGTGTGTCGCAGGTCTGTTGATCATCGCGTTCGTCGCGTGGTTGATGGTCTCGTCCATCATTCGCACGGAGAAGGTCAAGGACAGGCTCGCCGAGGCCGCCGAGTTCGAGAGGAACGAGCACCTGCTCGAGGCGCGCGATTCCTACCTCGCGGTGCTCGAACTCGATGCAGACAACGAAACGGCCACGACCGGGTTCACGCGCGTCAAGGGCAGGCTCGAAGCCATCGAGTCCGCCAGGGAGTCCGGGTGGCTTGCGGCCGAAGTGGAGAAGCGCCGGGCAGAGGACAACCTCGCGCGGCTGAGTGTTCACATGAAGCTCGTCGATGAAGGGCGCGCTCCGCTCGATAAGGCGATCCTCTTTCTCTATCGCAAGGATTCCAGCTACGCCGAGTTGCTCGAAATGCTCGAGACCAGCAAACTCAAGTTCGAAGAGGCGATCGAAAAGACGCCCGGATTCGCGCCCGCGTATTTCATGCTCGGCCGGACGTGGTACTTGATGGGATGGACCGGCAAGTCCGACGAATGCTATCGGTTGGCGATCGAGCGGGACCCGAACTACAGGCAGGCCTGTTACCAGCTCGGCAGGCTGCTGCTGGAACGCGCCTTTGTGAAGACACTCGGGGTCAAATCCGAACAGCGGTCCGCCAACCGGGCCGCGGCGGAATCGCTGCTCACGGAGGCGACCGCATTTCTGGACAAGGCTGACGCCCGGCCGGAGGCGGGCGGTGGTCCGCGCGGTGAAGACCCCACCGAAATGGACAGGGCCCTGGCCGATGCGATGCTGGTCTACGCAAAGGGCGACGCCCGGCGCGCCGCGGAGCTCTGTTCGGCCGCCATCGCGAAGTTCCCGAAGAAGCTGGGCGTGGAGGACTTCTACTGGCTGCGCGGCGCGTCGTTGTACGGCGCGCAATGCGTGGCGGACTTCGACAAGGCTATCGAGCTGCGCCCGAAGTTCCCGCTTGCTCTCTTCTGCCGTGCGATCGCGCGCAGGTCGCTCGGCAACCTGGAGGGCGCGATCGCCGACTACACTGAAGCGATCGAGTTCTGCCCGCGGTTCATCGAGGCGTATACCAACAGGGGAAGCGTAAAACACCTGCTGGGCAAGAATGAATCGGCCGGCGCCGATTTTGACAAGGCGCTCGAGATCGACCCGGAATACGCTGAGGCCTATTGCGCCAGGTCCGCGGTGCGGAACACCATCGGTGATCTTGACGGCGCATTCGAGGACGCAAACCGGGCCTTTGAGCTCGAGCCTGCCCTTACAGAGGCGATCGTCAACCGCGGCAATGCGCGGATGTACAAGAGAGACTTTGAAGGGGCCGTCGCCGATTTCACAAAGGCCATCGAGATTGACCCGATGTTCGCGAAGGCGTTCTTCAACCGCGCTACCGCGATCTACTACTCCGGCGACCTGCAGGGCGCGATTGCGGACTACTCCAGGGCCATCGAGGTCGACGCGGGCTTTCCCGAGGCGTACGTCAACCGCGCGAACATGAGATTCGAGCTGGGCGAGCTTGACAAGGCGTTCGCGGACTACTCGGAAGCGATCAGGCTGAAGCCCGGCTTCGCAACCGCGCTCGCCAACCGGGGAAACGTCCGCTACGAGAAAGGCGACAAGGCCGGCGCACTCGCCGACTATGAGGCGGCCATCGAGGCGGACCCGCTGTACGCCACGCCGCGCCTGAACAGGGGACATGCGCGCCATGAGGCCGGCGATTTCGACGGGGCCGTCGCCGACTTCAGCGAGGCGATCCGGCTGAACCCGCAGCAGGCCGATGCGTACTACTTCCGCGGCGTCTCCAGGCACGGCAAGGGCGACCTCAAGGGCGCCGTCGCCGACCTCTCCGAGTTCATAGGAAGAGCGCCGGACGACCCCGACGGCTACCTCGCGCGCGGGAAGGCGCTGGCGGACTCCGGCGACATGAAAGGCGCAGTCGAAGACATCGAGAAGGCGCTTCGCGTCGCGCCCCGGGACTGGACGCTGCGCGGCGAGGCCGAGGAACGAATCAAGCGCCTCAGAAACGAATGACGGCGGGGGACTGAATTTGTTGACAACCCCTCGAAGCACTGCTATTATGCCGAGTCTCGCAGCTGCATGATCCGATTCCTGTTTTGGAGATGTGCAAGATGAAGGCAGCCGTGTTCCATGGACCGAAGCAGCCTCTTCGGATCGAGGAGGTCCCGAATCCGCAGCCGGGCCCGGACGATATCATCGTCAAGGTGGCCGCCTGCGGAGTCTGTCACACCGACCTTCACTACATCGACCACGGCGTTCCGACCGCCAAGAAACCGCCACTCATCCTCGGTCACGAATGCTCGGGTACCGTCGCCCAGTGCGGTCCGAACGTCAAGAACTTCAAGCCGGGCGACCGCGTACTCCTGCCGGCCGTGCTCACCTGCGGCGTGTGCGACTTCTGCAGGCTCGGTCGTGAGAACATCTGCAAGACAATGACGATGTTCGGCAACCATATCGACGGCGCGTACGCCGAGTTCGTACGGGCACCCGCAAAGGATACTTTCATCCTCCCTCAGGAAATCCCGCTGGAGGAAGGTTCGATCATCGCCGATGCGATCTCCACCCCATACCATGCCGTGAAGAACCGCGCGAACGTGCGCCCGGGCGATACGCTCGCCGTGGTCGGTTGCGGTGGCGTCGGTCTGAACCTCGTCCAGATGGCAGTCGCCGCTGGGGCAAGCGTGATCGCGGTCGACCTGGTCGATGCGAAACTCGATATCGCGAAAAAACTCGGCGCGATCGCGGTCGTTAATCCGTCGAAGACCGCTGACGCGGCGAAGGATATCAAGAAGCTCACCGGCGGCGGCGCGGACATCGCCGTCGAGGTCGTCGGTTCTCCGAAGACGATCGAGCTCGCGTTCGGGATGGTCAGGAAGGGCGGACGCGTATGCATCGTGGGCTTCTGTGACAAGGACGTTCCGCTGCCCGTCTCGAAGATAATGTTCTTCGAGATCGATGTCGTCGGCTCGCTCGGCTGCAGGCCGGTCGACTACCCGAGGTTGATCGAGATGGTCCGCATCGGCAAGGTGAAGGTGAAGGAGATGGTCTCCGGCAGGTTCCCGCTTGACAAGATAAACGACGCGTTCGACATGCTGCGCCGCGGCGAGGGCCTGCGGTGGCTCATATGTCCATAGCCGGCAATATTCGCGAAGGTTTGTAGTAAGGCACGTAGCCGCAGCGGAGTGCCGTCGTTTCTCAGGAGAAGACGCCACTCCGGCTGCGGCCTGCGTGGCTTACTACAAACTTGACAGCGAATTGAATTTCATAAATAAGTCGGGCTGGACGATTTCGGATTTCGGATTTGCGATTTTGGATTGCGGATTTGGAGGTCAGCGATGGCGAGACATGTAGTGGCGTTTGCTATGGCCGCGGCATTGTTCTTCGTGT
>JAVHLO010000395.1 GCA_031082105.1 Planctomycetota bacterium | reverse complement strand
CCTGCGTCATGAAGACAGAACCTGAGTTCCCCCCAGCAAAGGGGGTTTAGGGGGTTGTTTTCGCGCCGACGAAACGTTGGAGCCACAAGAAATGGACCGCGAAGTCCCCCTTGACAAAGGGGGTCTTTCGGATAAGAGACAAGTTCTGCCTTGTTTCCCCGTCTTCAGCGTTGACGGGCCTCTACCCGCCCGCGCCCCACTCGACCGCGATCAGCCTGAGCTTGCCGCTGTTCGCCGTCATCTGAAAACTCACACGCGCGGAACCGATCGAGAACTCGCGGGCAACCGTCCCTTCCGGAGGGATGTCGGGATTCACGTCAATCCGAGCAGGCGCACCGTACCGGTCAAGGCTCAGGTCCCGCTCATCCACCACCTGATCCTCGGCAACATTGAGGACGAGCAGCGCCTTGCCGGGCGTATCCTTGCTGAGACGCAGTTCGCAGACCCCGAACGGCGCCTTCATGCCGCGTAGCTCGAAGAACTCGAAGTACCGGTTCTCCTTCGTCTTCACGAGCTTTGCCCCGAGGATCGGCCCGAGGCTCTCGACGGACGGCGCGGATAGGGCGGCGATCTCGGCCACCATCGCGCCGATCTTGCCGGAAGTCTTCATCTGCCTCTCCTATGACGGTTTTGATCGCAGTATCTTCAGCGCAGCCTCCATCGCCCGAGTCGCCTTGAGCACGTCCTCGATTCGCGGTTCACCGCCGCGCAGGTGGCGCAGCACAGCATCCATGCCCGGCACAAGCCCTGCCACGAGTATCTCCGACGGCGATACCGATTCCGCAAGGCATCGTCGCGTGAGCTTCTCCGCCAGTTCCGCATCACCGTCAATGATGCTGTGCGTGAGCCGGTTCAGAAGGGCAAATACGGTCATCCTGCCTCACCCGAACTGCGCCGAGTCTCGATCAACCGCCGAAACCGCGGAAGCCGCCGAATCCACACTTGAGATTGGGACGCCTTCAAGCCGCCGGGCGGCTTCGTGCTCGTGCTCCTTCTCTTGCTCGTATTCGATCTTCGGCACGACAATGCAAGGCGCGCACAGATTGTCCCGAGCGGAGAAAGCGCCGTGAGACGGGGGCGTACGAGCAAGAGTAAGGGCAACAGCACGAGAGAGTGTGTGCAATCCGTCCAATCCGTGAAATCCGTGTTTCCCGAGTCTCGAACAACCGTTGTGCCATGGATTCGGAAGAGACTGTCGAGGACAGCTCAAGGATACCGGAAATGCCCGACTATCTCCCATTTCGTGAGGCAGTCTTCGAGGCAGCACGTGGCGAGGTTGTGTACGACAAGCGGAATGCCTTTGGGGTTGCGTTGATCGACCAGTATCCCGCAGTGGAGCCTGCTCTTATCGAGACGCCAGAACACCACGTCGCCGGGCTGCCAATCAGGGAGGTCTTTTTCGTCCGTCTTGCAGGACAGGGCGCGCGCGAACCGCTTGAAGAAGCACATGAGGTTGGGGTTGCGCCGGTGGTCGATGTTGCGGTCGGGTTTCTGGAGTCCCCAGACCTGCGGGTACTTGCTGAAGTTCTTCGACATGTCCTCGTGGATGAGCTGCTGCAGGTCGATCCCGGCGTTTCTGAACGCGCGGACGAGGACGTCGGTGCACACGCCCTTGTCCTGCGGCAGGTCGCCGCCGGGGTATTTGAGCTCGAAGTATCCGGGCGCGTATTTTGCGCCCACCTTTGCCTGTTCGAGCGCGTTCTCGCCGATCTTCGCGGCCTTGGACGGCACGGTCTCGGCGGTTGTTGCCGCGCCGGCGACGTCGGCGCCGTCCGTGTTCGTTGCCGCTGTGGTGTCGGTCCCGGGCAGGTTGTCGTTCGTGCCGCCGACCGGATTTTCAGGCAAGCCGGAACCGCCTCCCGGGTTGTCGGTCGGCTTCTTCACGAAGTCCGGCGCGTCCTTCCGTTCGGTGCCCGGCCCGGTCTGGTACTCCCTTACCCAGGAGTCGACGAAATCACGCGTGCGCGTGCTCGGCAGAGACCTGACGAAGAAATATCCGAGCGCCATGAAGGCCAACGCCACCGGCGCAAGGATGAAGAAGAGTTTCTGCTTGGTGATAATGGTCGGACCTCTTCAATGATTGTACGGATGGAAGTACGTGCGCCCTTTTGCGGCTACCGGATATTCAGGAGGCGCCCCGCACAATTACTCTGGTCGGCCTAGTTCCTGACGGCCGCGACGGCCTTCCGGGCGCCGTCGTTCATGTCCGTGGCCTCGATGATCTTCAGGCCGGACTCCTTGAGTATCTTCCGGCCGGCATCGACGTTCGTCCCCTCGAGGCGGATCACGAGCGGCCACGCGAGCTTCACCTCTTTCAGCGCCGCCAGCATCCCGTTCGCGAGCGTATCGCAGCGCATGATGCCGCCGAAGATATTTATGAAGACTGCGCGGACGCCGCTGTGCTGGAGGAGCAGCTTGAACGCCGCGGCGACCTGTTCGGCGCTCGCCCCGCCGCCGACGTCGAGGAAATTCGCGGGCTCGCCCCCGTGCAGCTTGATGAGGTCCATCGTGGCCATCGCGAGACCCGCGCCGTTCACCATGCAGCCGATGTTGCCCGTCAGGCTGATATAGCTAAGGTCCCACCGCGCCGCCTCGGCCTCGAGCGGGTCCTCCTCCGCCGCGTCGCGCAGCTCCGCAAGCGCAGTCCGCCTGAAGAGCGAGCGGTCGTCGATATCGACCTTGGCGTCGAGCGCGACGATCCCGCGGCCGCGCACGAGCGCGAGCGGGTTGATCTCGGCCAGCGAGCAGTCGTTCTCCAGGAACGCCCTCACCAGCCCGCGCATCGCCTCGCCGAAGCTCTTCTGCGCGGACTTGTCGATCCCCAGCCGGTTGATGAGCTTCCTCACCTGGAATCCCTGCAGCCCGTCGGGAACGGAGATGTGCTCGCGGAATATCTTCTCGGGCGACCTGCGGGCGACCTCTTCGATCTCGACGCCGCCCTCGGCGGAGACCATGACCACGGGCTTCTCCGCGACGCGGTCGAGTGTGACCGCCGCGTAGAATTCGCGTTCGACCTCGCAGCCCTCTTCGAGCAGGAGGCGCCGGACGATCTTCCCTTCCGGGCCGGTCTGGTGGGTGACGAGCTTCATGCCGAGCAGCTTCGTCGCGACCTCACCGGCCTCTTCAGCGGACTTGACGGGCTTGATGCCGCCGGCCTTGCCGCGCCCGCCGGCGTGGACCTGCGCCTTGAGCACCGCGACCGGCGCGGCAAGCTTCTTGAAGGCCGCGACCGCCTCGTCGACTGAGAAGACGACGGCCGATCGTAGTCCCGGGACGCCGAATTTGCCCAGCAGCTCTTTCGCCTGGTGTTCGTGAAGTTTCATCGGAATACTCCATGGAAGATCGAGGTTCGCGACAGTAGAATTAGTCTCAAAAACCGCGCTTCGTCCCGGGAACACGGTGGTCGGTCGCAATAGACCATGGATTCCCGCTTTCGCGGGAATGACTGTCAATATTCTATTGGGAGCTCCAGATCAAGCAAGCCGCAAGCCTGCATTCTTGACACCGTCTCTACTGTCCCGGGTACTTGAGCACCCAGATCTCGGGCGTACCGGGGAGATCCGCGGCCGATACGGTCACATCGGTCGAGTCGATGCGCTTGACGTTGTTCTTCCCGCGCAGGAATTCATCGACTGTCGCGAGCGGGAAATTGAGCACGGGCGTCTTGAAG
>JAVHLO010000394.1:3409-3679 GCA_031082105.1 Planctomycetota bacterium | reverse complement strand
CCGGGCGCGATCTCGCCGTCGACCGCGACGGCGTCGGCGAGCGCGGTGATCAGGTCTTTCTGCCCCTTGAGCGTGACGGGCAGCTTGAACACTTCCTTGCCGGCTAGCGCCTGCACGACCAGCGCATCGACCGCTTCAAGCGACACCTGCCACTGGCCCGCAAGCGAGACGAGGAACCGCCGCTCCTTTCCGCTGACGTGCCCGTCTGAGGCGAGAACGGCGGTAACCAGGCGAAGAAAATCTTCGTTGTTGTACATGCTATCGTCCGGC
>JAVHLO010000394.1:0-3399 GCA_031082105.1 Planctomycetota bacterium | reverse complement strand
AAGCCGGCCTAGCTCCGTTTCCATCGCGTGCCTGCGGCGGTGTCTTCCACGATGATGCCCCGTTTGGCCAGCTCGGCCCGGACCGCGTCGGAGGTCTTGAAATCCTTTGCGCGCCGCGCCGCCTCGCGTTTCGCGATGAGTTCGGCCTCCTCAGTGGTCAGCTCCGACGAATCGGGGCTCATGACGTTCAGCACGGAGTCGATCTTTTCGAGGAAGCGGCACATGCGCCATGCCGGCTCGCCCGTCGGCGCCGTACGGTTTGCGTCGCGGACGAAATCGAAGAGCGCCGCTAGCGCCTCGGAGATGTTGAGATCGTCGTCCAGGGCGGATTCGAACCGCACGCGCGTATTTTCGATGAGCTCATCGCAGGTCGTCGCGGCGGAGGCGTCAGGCGCGGTGGAATCCGCGCCGGACCTGGCTGCCTCCGAGGCGGACGTCATCGACCGCTTGAAATCCTGGAGGCGCTGGACCGCGTTGCGGGCCGCGTCGAGGGCCTCCATCGAGAAGTTCATCGCCTGCCTGTAGTGCGGGGCCATCAGGGCGTAGCGGAGCGCGGCGGCGCTGTAGCCCTTCGCCAGAACATCGTTCACGGTGTAGAAGTTCCCCTTCGACTTGGACATCTTTTCGCCGTTGACGAGCAGGTGGCGCGCGTGGAGCCAGTACCTGACGAACGGCTTGCTGGTCGCCCCCTCGGACTGGGCGATCTCCGATTCGTGGTGCGGGAAAATATTATCCTCGCCGCCCGTGTGGATATCGAGCGTATCACCCAGGTATTTCGTCGCCATCGCGGAGCACTCGATATGCCAGCCGGGAAAACCGCGTCCCCAGGGGCTGTCCCATTGCATGACATGGCGCGGGTCGTGCTTCCAGAGCGCGAAATCGAGCGGGTTGCGCTTGTCGGGGTTGACCTCGACCCGCGAGCCGGCGATCAACTGCTCCGGCGTGTTACCCGACAACTTTCCGTAGGCGGGGAACTTCGAGATGTCGTAGTAGACCGCGTTGTTGACGACGTAGGCGAAGCCGCGCGCTATAAGTCTCTCGATCATGGCGATCATCTCGGGGATGTGGTCGGTCGCGCGCGGGTAGTTCGAGGCGCGGCGCAGGCCGAGCCTGTCGACGAGCGTCAGGAAGACGTTCGCATAGCGGCGCGCGATCTCCCACGGGTCTTTGTTTTCGCGCTTCGCGGCCGTCTCCATCCGGTCTTCGCCCTCGTCCTGGTCCTCGAGGATGTGGCCGACGTCGGTCAGGTTCATCACCTGCGTGACCGTGAGCCCTTTGTACTCGAGGTACCGCCTGAGCAGGTCGGCGAATATGAATGCCCTGAAGTTGCCGATGTGCGGGTCGCTGTAGACGGTCGGGCCGCAGTTGTACATGCGGACGATGCCCGGCCGGAGCGGCTCGAAGGTCTCCTTGCGTTTCGATTGGGTGTTGTACAGTTGGAGCATGTCAGGGTCGCCTCAAATGCCCGATGGACGGATATTCACGACGCGGCAGGGCCGCAATAAGAGAAGACGCAAGGAACAGAAGAACGAAAGAACCAAGAGACTGAAGAACCGGGGAATCCGGGAGCGGAACATGACATCCGTCGCGAGACCAATCCATCCTGGTTTTCGATTCCCGCGCTTTGCGATCTCTGGATCTCCGCGGACAAAGCAAGCTGTCCAGGAGACACGGGCTTGCAGCGTCGCGGCGCAGAAGAGGATCACTTCGTCCTCACAAGAAGTACCTGCGCGAGCGCGGCGACGGCCCGGCGGCCGCCGATCGGGCCGAGCTTCTCCATCGTCTTGGCCTTGACCCCGACGTTGGCGGCCGCGAGGCCGAGCAGCGCGGCGATCCGGTCGCGCATCGCGCGCTTCCACGGGCCGAGCCTTGGTCGCTCGAGAAAGACGATTGTGTCGATGTTCGCCACCTTCCAGCCGGCCTTGCTAGTGCGGGCAAGGACTTCATGGACGAAGAAGGCGCTATCGCGCCCTTTGAACCGCGCGTCGGTGTCCGGGAAGAGATCGCCGATATCGCCGAGCCCGCACGCGCCGAGCAGTGCGTCGCAGACGGCGTGGAGGAGCGCGTCGCCGTCCGAGTGGCCCAGCAGGCCGGACTCGGCGGGGATTTCCACGCCGCCCAGGACGAGCCGCCGTCCGCGCACGAGGCGGTGGATATCGAACCCGATCCCAGCTCGGAGTTCCTGTGGCATGGCGGAAGTGTACCACAGACGCGCCTGGACTTCAAGCATTCGGTCGGGGGCGGGCGTCGATTTTGGATCTGCGATTTCGGATTGCGGATTTGGGATGCCGGGCTTGCAGGAGGCAGTGCCGGCTGCCGACCGATCGTGCGGACGGCTGAAGCTGCCGACGAGCCGACTATGTGGCACAGGCGTCTCGCCTGTGTCCGTGCAGGAACCGCCGCCATGGACGGCGTCGAAGTCCGCGGGGCGCGCCTGCGCTCCCCGGCCGCGCTTTCCTTGATAATCGCATGGCGATAGTCTAAAATACTTCCTGCGTGAGCGAGCGTCCTGATTGTGGTTCCCAAATGACGAGAGGCCGGAGTGAAGACCGCACCAGAGCCTTGGGTTTCGCGGATAGCCGTCGCCCTGTGTGTCGCCGTGTTCCTCGGCTTCTTTTCCCCGACCTGGCAGACAGCTTCGAAGTCGATGGTCGCCTACGGGCTCCTTCCGGAGCGGTCGGTGTGGGAAGGATCGTACTGGACCCTGTTCACATCCGTTTTCGTGCACTTCCAAATCTGGCATGTTCTGTTCAATGTCTACTGGCTCTGGATGCTCGGCAGCCGCATGGAGGAGGCGGTCGGTTCATGGCGCTTTCTGGCCTTCTTCGTGTGCGCCGCGTTCGTGAGTTCAGCACTCCAACTCGCCGCGTCAGGCGACATCGGAGTC
Source organism: Planctomycetota bacterium (assembly GCA_031082105.1). Classification (GTDB taxonomy): domain Bacteria; phylum Planctomycetota; class MHYJ01; order JACQXL01; family JAVHLO01; genus JAVHLO01. Next base: position 512 of record JAVHLO010000394.1, on the reverse strand, counting down.
GGGGCGTCCGGCGTGGTGTACGCGATCTTCGGGTTCATGTGGGTGGGGCGCCGCCGGTTCCATTCGTTCCAGGGGATCGTCGATGACAGGACGGCGATGGTCTTCCTCGTCTGGCTCGTCGGCTGCGTGGTGTTGACGATGCTTAATGTCTGGCGCGTGGGCAACGCGGCCCACGTCTCAGGGCTCCTGTTCGGCGCCGCGGTGGCTGGCCATTTCGTTGTCCGTTACAAGCCGCCTCTGGCGCTGGTTGCCGCGGTGACGTTGGTTGTTCTCTCCATTGTTCCCCTGTTCTGGTGCCCGTGGTCGGTCCAATGGTTCGCGTACAGGGCGTACAAAGCGCACGTCGCGCGAGACCACCGCCGCGCGCTGGACCTATACACACGCGCCATCGCACTGGACCCTGAGAATGCATGGGCATACCACAATCGCGGGCTCGTTTTCCAGGCCCTTGGGATGGAGGGAAACGCGAAATCGGACATGGAGAAAGCCCAGGCGCTCGACCCGTCGTTAAA
>JAVHLO010000393.1 GCA_031082105.1 Planctomycetota bacterium | reverse complement strand
TGTCATTCCCGCGTCCCGCTCTGAGCGGGATCCGCCGTGGCGGAAAAGCGGGAATCCAGCCCGGCGCCGGGCCCGCGTATTGTGCGCTTGCCGGCCGGGGCTGCACAGATGGTAAGAGATAGCACAGATCGAGGGCCATGTCAAGCACGGCGAGCCATGTGCGGTGGGGGGACCCGCAGTTGCGAGCACGAGCAAGGGCAAGAGCACGAGCATGAGCACGAGCAAGAGCACGAGCAGGAGCACGAGCAGGAGCACGAGGGCGACCCGGCAGGCGCGAAGAACCACGGGCGTGCGGTGCATTCCCGCGGAGGGCGATAGCTCTTGACATCGAGTCGGGCGGGACTATAGAATCCCTGTCGACGCGCGCGCGTGGTTTTGGGCCTTTTGCTGGTGTTGGTTCGAACAAGGAGGAAACATGGAAGTCGAAGTGAAACATGCGAAGGGGATGCAGTTTGTGGCGAAGATGAGGCAGCACTCGGTGCTGATGGACATCGGGCGCGAGGAAGGCGGTTTTGACGAGGGGCCGAGGCCGACGGAGATGCTCATCTCCTGCCTTGGCGTCTGCATAGGCGTGTACGCGGGCAAGTACTGTCAGAAGCACGGCCTGCCGTTCGAGGGGATGAGCGTAAAGCTCTCGTGGAAGCGCGAGGATTCGCCGACGCGGCTGACGGACATCGTCGCGAAGATTTCGCTGCCGAAGCCGATTCCCGCGGACAAGATGCAGGCGTTCCTCAAACAGGTGGAGTACTGCCCCGTCCAGAACACGCTGCGATCGGCGCCGGTTGCGAAGATCGAGGTCGGCTAGCAGCGGGGGGAACAGTGTGAGAGGCGGGCAGGATGCCCGCGATACGGCCGGCGGGACGACAGAGTATCCGTCTCGAACAATGCAAGATCGAATGCGGACACTTGCGCTCGCCCTCACTTGGGCAGGCGGGATGTCCCGCGGTAGCCCTGGCACACCCTGTAGTAGAATCGGGTGGCGGGCAGCCCGTTCTTGGATACGGTCCTTTCCACGATCGGGCCCAGCTTGTCCACCGCGCCGGCGAACCGGGCGTCCGCGATCCTATCGCGTTCGAAACTGACCACGAGCAATGTCTCGCCGACTTCGCGGTCGGGTGGGAACCAGAGCAAGTACATCAGACCCTTCCCGCCAAACAGGTGGTCGCCGGTGGTGCGGTCGACACCCTCCATCCCATCCCGGCGATAAAAGGCCAATTCGCTCGCCGTGGCATACCGGTCCAGTGCAACAACCAGCGGTTCCCGGCCGGATTCGTGTTCGATCGAGTCCTCTATCTGCTCCACCTCTCGTCCGAATTCCTCCCATGCCACCGGGAAGACCATTCGGTCAGGATATGGGACACACGGCAGGCCTATCGAAATGTAGTGCAGGAACCCGCCGAAGATCAGCGGCACAATAATCACCGTCGGCCGCCACGCCAGGCGCCCAAGCGCCACGATCCGGGACGATGCCTCACCCGGCTTCAGCGACAACTGCGCTGCGACGGCCGGCAGTATCGCAAGCCAAAGCGGTCCCGTCCAGTTGAGCTGCGGAGAATGTCTGAGGCTGAACCATGCGAAGATGGCAAGCGGCACCGTGACGAACACAGTCCCGAAGAGCCACCTTCTGTTCGCCGGCGTCCAGCCGGGTTCAGACTCTCTGGGGATGCCCGTCCGGTGGAATACCGCTGCGAGGGCACAAAGTATCCCCGCCGGCGTGAGAAGCAGCAGAATCCACAGGGCGAGCACATCCAGGGAAACGCCCGCGTCTTTGTTGAGACGTCTAATGCTCTGGAATACGAACGAAGCCCACTCGTGTTGCGCGTTCCACAGAACGACCGGCAGGAACAGGAACGCCGCGACGAGCGCACCGACATATGGCTCGGGCCTCAGCAGCCACCTGCGGCTACGTGAGTCGATGATGACGAAGACAAGCGTCGCCAGGCCTACAGACGCTATCGTGTACTTCGACAACATGCCAAGTCCCATGCAGATTCCAACGCCCCACCACGCCAACCGCCGGTCGAGCAGCAGCGCCCGCCCAAGGAAGAATAGCGCACCCGCCCAGCACGCCGTGAGCGGCGCATCGGGCGTTGCAAGGAAACCGACTACTGCAAAGAACGGCAGGACGGCCAGCAGCATCACCGTGCGCAACGCTGTCCCCTTGCCGAAGAGGTCCCTGGCCAGCCCGAATGAGAAAAGCGCAGCGATCAGCCAACACAGGAACGCGCCGATCCGGACGCCCAGTTCCGTGTTTCCCAGGAGCTGTGTTCCTAGACTTATCAACCATGCGATCATCGGGGGATGGTCCAGGTAACTCATGGCCGGATGCTGCGCGTAGTTCCAGTAGTATGCCTCTTCCGGGATCAGATCCGGCAAGCCGAGGTATACCAGCCGCAATGCGGTCATGTACGCGACGAGTCCCACCGCGGCCAGCCGCCAGTGCTGGCCTACGGACTGACCCTCGCCACGCGGGAAGACATAGTACGCCAAACCGAGGAAATTGACGACCGCTACCGCGAACACGGCCGCCATCACGGCCAGTGAAGGTGTCCAACGCATGCGCTCCACGAGGAGTCCGAGCACTCCGCCGCGCAACAGCATTGCCAGGAGACAAACCACCAGAAAACGGGCATAGCCTGCAACGCCGAGCGACGCGCGGTTGGAGGAAGAGAAGGCCCATCGGCTGTTCAGTACATAGTTGAACACCGTCGCGATGAAGAAGCTGGCGATATGCGAGAAGGCCAGTCCCAGACCCAGTCCCCAGAGGATCTGAAAGAAGCCCACATCCACCGCGAGACCGAGAAGACCGACGACCGCGAACCGGCCGGCATTACCCATCGAAACGGCGCCACCCGAGAGCGCGAGCAGCCGGCGGAGGTAGCTGGTCACCTGCCCCATGCTCATCTTGGACTTGCCACGCTCTCGATCCCTGAACGAGATTGGGATCTCAGTCGTGCGCGGTTCATCGCCGTCCCGCAGTAGGACTTCGAGCAGGATCTTGAACCCGTGCGCGGCCGGATCGGCGGTGAGTACCCTTGAGCGCCGCGCTGCGAAGAAACCGGAGGTCGGATCCGCCACGTCAACGAGCGGCCACGCAAACAGTCCCGCAACACGCGAGATGACCCGGCGCGTCCACGGCCAGCCCGGCGTGCTTCCGCCGCGGACGAAGCGGCTGCCGATCGCGATGTCCGAACTTCCATCGAGCACCGCCTTGGCGAGCTTCGGCGCAACCTCCGGCGGGTGGCTGAGATCTGCGTCCATGACCACGACGACATCCGCGCGCGCCTCACGGCTCGCGACCAGCACGTCGCCCGCAAGGCCGCGGTGGCTCTCGCACTTGATCAGCCTGGCCGGCCCGAGCGATCCGCATGTCTCGACCGCTACCTGTGTTCCATCGCTGGAGCCGCCGTCAGCGATGAGAATCTCAACCGAAAGCTGTTCCTTGCGGAAACTGTCGGACAGCGCCTTCACGAGCGGCGCGATGTTCTCCCGCTCGTTCAGGGTCGGGACGATCACGGAGACATCAGGTCGCGAAGACACGATCTGGCCTTCTCTGCTGGTCATCGCTCTGTCTTGTCCAATGCAGTTCTGGAGCAATCGTGAGAGGTTTCCTGCGCCTGTGGTCTGCGAGGGACAACCCCCTGAATCTCAAGGCCGCAGCCGCGATCCCGACCGCAGTCGGGGCCC
>JAVHLO010000392.1 GCA_031082105.1 Planctomycetota bacterium | reverse complement strand
CGGCGGCCTTCTCCGAGAAACAATTGACAAACTCTGACCGCGCGGCTAGAATGTGATGAAGTCTGACATGAACTGAATGTCGTCCGTATCCCCGGAGACAGTCATCTGGCGAACGTTACCGGCGTTGCGGCTCTCACTGGTGAACCACCCCGGGAATCCGCCACTTCGATCTTGACGAGGAGATGCTCATGAAAGCGGCGATCGTCGTTGTCGTCGTACTGGGAATCCTGGGCGCCGGAGTCTTCTTCCTGTTCCGTGGAAAATCCGCACAGGATGCCGCGCAGCCGGAGACACAGACGGCAAAGGTCGAAAAGGGCTCGGTCCGCATGGTCGTTGCCTGCACGGGTCGTGTGGTCTCCAACCTGGACGTGGAGATCAAGTGCAAGGCCAGCGGCGAGATCATCAAGCTTCCCTTTGACGTCAGCGATGTCGTCGAGAAGGGCGCGCTGCTGGTCGAGCTCGACCCGGTCAACGAACAGCGCACGCTCAAGCAGGCCGAGGTGTCGCTTTCGGCCTCCCAGGCGAAACTGGTGACGGCCGGCCAGAATCTGGAGATCGCCCAGCGGAACCTGAAGACCGACGAACAGCGCGCACTGGCCGCGCTGCAGTCCGCCGAGGCTAAGGCCGTTGACGCCCGCAACAAGGCGGATCGAATGAAACAACTCCTCGAAAAGAAGCTCGGCAGCCAGGAGGAGTACGATACCGCCGAGACCAGCGCGGTCCAGGCAGCGGTCGAACTGAAGAACGCCCAGATAAGACTCGAGGAGCTCAAGACCCAGGAAGCCGCACTGGAAGTGAAACGCCAGGATATCAAGTCCGCCGAGGCGCAGGTCGAATCGGATGACATCGCAGTCGAGACCGCCGAGACCCGGCTCAAGGACACGAAGGTCATGGCCCCAATCGCCGGCATCGTGACCGCCCGAAACGTGCAGATCGGCCAGATCATCTCTTCCGGCATAAGCAACGTCGGAGGCGGTACGACCGTCCTGACCCTCTCCGACCTCTCCCGCATCTTCATCCTGGCCTCAGTGGACGAGAGCGACATCGGCAAGGTCCTGCTTGGCCTGCCGGTCTCGGTAACCGCCGACGCCTTCCCCGGCCGGCATTTCCGCGGCAAGGTCGAGCGGATAGCGACGCGCGGTGTCAGTGTCTCCAACGTCGTCACCTTCGAAGTGAAGATCGAGGTCACCGGCGAACAAAAGAACCTGCTCAAGCCTGAAATGACCGCGAACGTGGAGATCGTGGCCGCGGAGAAGGAAGACGTCCTGCTCGTGCCCGCGGAAGCCCTCACCCGCAAGGGGCGCGACCAGTTCGTCAATGTCATGGGCGCGGACGGCAAGCCCGTGGAACGCGCGGTCGAGATTGGAATAAGCGACGGGGTCAAGACAGAGATCGTCAGCGGCCTGAGCGAGGGCGAGATTGTGACCGTGCGCAAGGGCGGCGCTGATAGCCGCTGGAACGCGGGCCAGCGCCAGGGCGGCGGCCGGCGCGGGCCGATGATGTTCCACTAGAGTGACATTTTGTGAACCCGAACGTGGGTCGTGCTCTTGCTCTTGCGCGTAGGACAAACAGTGAAATGAAGAGCACGAGCAAGAGCACGAGCAAGAGGACGAGCAAGAGGACGAGCAAGAGGACGAGCAAGAGGACGAGCAAGAGCACGAGCAGGAGCACGAGCACGAGAATGATCATTGACGCTCAATCACTGTCGAAGACCTACCGCCTCGGAGGCGGGACGGTACTGGCGCTCGACAACCTGAACCTCCAGGTGCAGGAAGGCGAGATGCTTGCCATTGCCGGCTCTTCAGGCAGCGGCAAGAGCACGTTGATGCACGTGATAGGCTGCCTTGACCGACCTGATAAAGGCACGTATCGGCTTGCCGGTGAAGACGTGTTCAAGCTCTCCGAGAACCGGCTGGCCGAGATACGCAACCGGCGGATCGGGTTCGTCTTCCAGACCTTCAACCTGCTTCCACGGATGGACGCCCTCGAGAACGTGGAGCTGCCGCTCCTCTACGCGGGCTTTCGCGGGGCCAAGGACCGCGCGGCTGAATCCCTGAAGAAGGTCGGCCTTGCCGACCGCATGCATCACGAACCCAACCAGTTGTCCGGCGGGCAGCGGCAACGCGTGGCCATCGCGCGCGCACTCGTCACCAATCCCGCTATCCTCCTGGCGGACGAGCCGACCGGGAACCTGGACAGCAGGACGGGTGAGGAAATTCTGGCATTGTTCGGCGCCCTCAACGCGGAAGGAAACACCATCATCATCGTCACGCACGAACAGGATGTGGCAAAACACTGCCGCAGGCAGGTCCACTTGCGTGACGGCCGAGTGGTAGCGGATCGGACAGGGCCGACGTAGGGCCGTCCGGGCGTGTTGAATTCTATTGAGGTTCGCGTTGCCAACGAAGCCCTCTCTGTCATTCCCGCGAAAGCGGGAATCCAGAGATAGTTGCATTGACTCCAAAAACACTAATAGAGTTTGGATTTTGGATTAGTGTCTGACAATCCAAAATCGACTGGATGTGTCTACAATTCGCCGAGGCGTATAGATGTTGTTCTGGACCATCGTGAAAGTCGGGATGAAGAGCCTCGTGGCCAACAAGCTCCGCTCCATACTGGCCATGCTCGGGATCATCATCGGCGTCGCCTCGGTCGTGTCCATGCTGGCCATCGGGGCGGGCGCAAGGACGTCCGTCCTGTCGCGCATCACGGCCATGGGCACGAACCTGCTCATCGTCCGTCCGTCCTCCAGCGGCTCGCGCGGCGTCGCATCGGGCACGCAACAGAACCTCACCCTCGACGACGCCCAGGCCATCCTGCGCGAGGTCGACGGCATCGTCCGAATCGCGCCCGTCGTCGGCGGCAACGCGCAGGTGAAGTACTTCAACCGCAATACGCGCGCGTCGGTCAACGGCATCTCCGCCACCTGGCTGCCGATCCGGGATTTCACCGTCGAAAAAGGGCGTGCGTTCACGGAAGCCGAGGTGGAAAGCATGTCGCGTACGGCCATCCTCGGCTCGATGACCGCCGAGACGCTCTTCGGCGCCAATGATCCGCTGGACCAGACCATCAAGCTGAACGGCGTCAACTTCCGGGTGATCGGCGTGCTCAAGTCCAAGGGCGACCAGGGTTGGTTCAACGTCGACGACCAGGTGCTCATCCCGTACACGACCGCGATGAAGCAGGTCTTCGGCCAGGACCATCTGCGCGAGATCGACATCCAGGCGGCCGAAGGCGGCGACCTGACCAAGGTGCAGGAGTCCGTCACCACGCTGCTGCGCCGGCGGCACCGCATCCAGGAGGACGCGGAAGACGATTTCAGCGTGCGCAACCAGGCCGACATGATCCAGGCCTCCATGGACATCACGCGAACGTTCACGATCCTGCTCGGCGGAATCGCCAGCATATCGCTGCTGGTCGGCGGGATCGGGATCATGAACATCATGCTCGTTACCGTGACCGAGCGGACGAGGGAGATCGGCGTCCGCAAGGCGATCGGCGCGAAGCGAGCCAACATCCTTGCCCAGTTCCTCATCGAGTCCGTCGTCATCAGCGGCCTTGGCGGTCTGCTCGGCGTCGGCCTGGGGATCGCCATCGCCAAGGTGATCGGCAGCTTCTCCATGTTCACGACACAGATCGAATTGTCAAGCATATTGCTGGCCATGTCATTTGCCGCCATCGTGGGAAT
>JAVHLO010000391.1 GCA_031082105.1 Planctomycetota bacterium | reverse complement strand
CCCCTACGAAAACAGGTCTAGAAAAATACACCCAGCATGCGAAAGTGTAGGAAGCATTTTATGAACAAAAATTGCCGATGTCAACAAATTTCGTATATTTTTTCTGCAAGGTTCTTTCGCCCCAAAGCCCGTTCCCGAACGGCTTTGTAAGGCTAAGTGCCACAAGCTGCCCTGCGCAGCCGGGCGCACCCGCAAAATACACGCGCACGTACCGCTCGCTCAGTCCGGACGGTACTGCCGGCCGGCGAACGCCCACACTTGTTCGTTCCGCATCTGCTTGAGGCGCGGCGCCGGCCTCCGGATGCCCCGCCACACCGCGCGAACCCGCGAGATCGGGACCGGCTGCGCCGGCGGCCTCAATCTTCCGTCTCGTGACCGGCGGGTTGTCGTCGCACGCGGCCTCACCGGGATGCTCGACGAGCACGCGCGCCTCGCTGCCGAGAAGCGTCCGTCGATACTTCGCCGCAAGCTGTCTTTCGAGGCCCTTCAGTTCCACAAGGCGCTCCCGAACGTCGCCCGCCGGACACGGCCGTAGCGCCGCCGCCGGCGTGCCGGGTCGCGGACTGAACGGAAAGACGTGGATCTTGCCGAACCCGCAGGCGCTGCATACGTCCAACGTGAGATCGAAGTCGCCCCGCCCTTCGCCGGGAAAACCGACGATCACGTCGGTCGTTATCGCCGCACGGTCGAGCCGGCTCCGCACCCGGCCGATCTTCTCGACGAATTCGCCGGAACTGTAGCCGCGATTCATCCGTTTCAGCACGGAGTCCGATCCGCTCTGGAGAGGGACGTGCAGATGAGGGCATACGGTCTCACCGGCCGCCAGAAAATCGAGCAGCGCAGAGTCGATCTCACCGACCTCGATCGAGCTGAGCCGGATCCTGGCGCCCCCGGGCAGGCTGCGCACCGCCTCGAGAAGGTCGAGCAGGCTCTTGCGCGGTCGGAGATCCAGACCGTAGCGGCCCACGTGTATGCCGCAGACGACGATCTCGCGGCAGCCGTCCGCGGACAGGCGGCGGATTTCGGTCACGGCGACATCGAAAGGTTTGCTGACCGGTTTGCCGCGCAGGTCGGGGACGATACAGTACGAACACCGGGCATCACATCCATCCTGGACTTTCACGAACGCGCGCGAGTGGCCGGCGAAGCCGCTGACCGTGCAGACGACAAGCGAGTTCTCCAGTGAAGGGTGAGGGTCGCGGGTCTGGGGCGGATTCTGCAGAAGAACCGCGGTCTTGTCATTCTGAACTTGGTTCAGAATCTCCTTGTCCGAGGGTAGAAGAGATGCCGGAACAAGTTCGGACTGACAGGCAAGGGGGTTTCTCAGCAGAATCTGGGGCGGACAGAAGTCCTTCACCCCCGACCCCGCTCCCAAGGGGAGAGGGGAGGCGGTTCCCTCTCCCTCTGGGAGAGGGTTAGGGTGAGGGCGGTATGTCCTACCCCTCGCAGAAGACCTCGCACCTCCCTCGTTCTTGTCCACCTCGCCCGCGTGGTCGCATTCGATACTCCACTGCGGTTGGGCCATTTCCAGCAAGTGCGCAATATCGAGCTTCCGCGCATTCGGGATGACTGCCTCGACCCCTTCGATCCTGCGAAGGGCCGCACGCAAGGAGTCGGTCGCGCAGCCGGTCACGAAGACACGCGCGCCCGGGTTCTCGCGCACGGCGCGTCTGACGACCTTGCGCGCCTTCGCCTCGGCGGTGGCGGTGACCGAACACACGTTCACAACGACCAGCGCGGCCGGCTCGCTCGGCCCGGCCTCATTCATCCCATGCGCACGGAACCGCTCGCGGATCACCTGACCCTCGTACTGGTTCACCTTACAGCCGAGGGTGTCGATTCTGAAGGTCATGTCTGTCGATTCAGTACAAGTCCGCATTTGTCGTTTCCGATCCGCAACGGTTCCACTGCCGGCGCACATTCCACCATCTCGGCCCTGCCCGAATCAGAGTATGACACGGTCAAGCGGACTCTGTCAAGACAATGACATGGGAGGCCGGAGCGTCGTTTCTCTTGACCGCGGCACGACACCGGTAGTGATCGGGGCCGCGTGCGCCTGAACCTGCCTGAAGCCGTCCGGGATGGACGATGTGGCACGCACGTCGGCGCTCGCAGTGTTGATCGCGCGCCGGCGGCGTGGTTGGCGTGGAATTCCGGGGGCCGTTATCGCTCGTCTTCCTCCTCGTCCTCGTACGGAGTCGTGTCAGGACGAGGCATGGGCCTGGCTGGATCAACCAGTTTCGCCGCCCAGTAGTTGTCCAGGTTGACTGAGTTCTCGAGGCCTGTCAGGTAGTCCGTGGCGAACTCGCGCTGCTTCGGGTCGGACGAATTCGCCATCTCATACAGGACTTCCCTGATGTCCCTGAATGCGTCGGATAGGTCTGCCTTGGCGACTGCCTGCGGGTAGATGACCTGTACAGACCAGTCGCCCAAGACACCTGCCAGAACCCAGGGGTCCGTCTCACTCTTCAACAGTTGGACAGCCAAAGCTCGTTGCGAGGCGTCTTGTATGTCCAGATGTGTTCCCATGAAGGACTTCCTCTCCTCGCGCGGCAGCTTCTCAACTCCGGCGCCAGAGGTTGCCATCTGCTGATATCCTTTGACCGCTTCGGCCAGCGTCCGCAGCGGGTCAGCCTTCTCCTGGTACTTCTGAACCTCCTGTGCTATGGCGGCCTTGGACACTGGGGAGCAGGCCTCAAGTCGTTGCTTTTCCCGCGCAATGTCGCCTTCGACGCTACTGAGCGCTCGACCTATATCTCCCGCCCAGGCGGTAAGCACGCCGAACACGCCGGCGCGGACAGCGGGGTCTCGGGCGGCAACCAGCGCGCGGCCCACCATGTGTACAAGCTCTCTCATCCTCTCCATCGCGCGCGGCACGTCGGACGTACCCTCGAAGAAGCCCTCGCCCATTCCAAATGAGCCGCTCAACGCCTTCGCAATCGCCACGGCCTTGCCGCTGTCACTCGTCGTCTGCAATTCCGTGCAAAGGAAGTTCATGCTCTCCGGCGTATCGGACCACGCAAAGAAGACGGCGAGCCTTCGGACCGACTCGTCATTACGCACACCGTCGAGGCTGTGCCATGCGCGGACGAGCATGTCGCGGACTTCGGGGAAGAGCGGGTACCGTCCAAGCTTGAGCATCAGGACAAACTCCCGTTCGAGTTCCTTTGCCACCTGCTCGCCCGTGAGAAGCGCCGAGAGATATCTCTGTTGCACATCCAGCGCATGTTCCTTGTCGGCCTCGAGTTTTGCGAGAAACTCGGGAGAAAACACCTCTTCGCGGTACCACGCATGGTCGCGGTCTGCCACTGTCTTCAGACGAAGTGACAGTTCCTGCTCGCAGCGCTCAGGGTATCCGGCGTGCGCCAATATGTCCCTGCGGATACAATTCATCGCGTCCTCGTGCGTGAACGGGTCATCGTAGAACGGCGGCAAGCCATCCACCAAAGGTTCATGAATGAGTGGAAGCCACCATGATCCCTTCTCCGACTTGTCCCCGCCTCGGGAAGAGGTATTCGGAGAGGCGTCTGCGCCTTGTTTGTGGTCGGGCGTTTCAGTTCCCTCAAGCCTGTTCCGTCCTGCCTTGCGCTGTTCTTCGCCCGGCGGCCCCCCTGAGGCCGCGCTCCTCTCATCGCCTTGCCCTGCTATGTAGGTCGCTGTCAAGACTTTTCGACGAAACAGGAATTTGCAGTGA
>JAVHLO010000390.1 GCA_031082105.1 Planctomycetota bacterium | reverse complement strand
GGTCGCTGTGCGGCCCGATCATGTGGACCTTCCCGGCGGCCTGCTCCGGGCTCATGTAGACCGGCGTGCCCATCAGCGCGCCGCTGTGGGTCAGCCTGCTGGTATCACGAACCGAGATGTCCTTGGCAAGTCCGAAATCGGTGATGTAGGGCCTGCCCGTACGGTCAACGAGGACGTTCCCGGGCTTGATGTCGCGATGCACCACTCCCGCCTCGTGCGCATGGTGGAGCGCGCCCGCGATGTCGCGGATCAGTTCGAGTCCTTTGCGCATCGACAGGCCGTACGAGTCGGGGGACTTCGCCTCGGTTCCCAGTTTAGTCGCAGTGGACGAATCGCGCGCCGGCGACTCCAGCACAGTCCCGGTCGAGTCTGCAAGCTGCGTTGCCGCCTGCGAACTCGATGGCCGCTCGCCGGTTCCTGCCGTCGCTGCCTTATCGACGCCGGGCAAGAGACTCCCCGCCCGGGCGCATTCGAACAGGACAGACAGCGACTGCCCCTCGATGTAGTCCATCGTGAAGTAGTGCTTGCCGTCCACCTCGCCGACGTCGTGGACGGACACGATATTGGGGTGCTTGAGCCGCGCGGCGACGCGGGCCTCGCGCATGAACCGCGCGATGAGCTCATGTTCGCCCGGGTCTTCCAGCAGGATCTGCTTGAGGGCGACGACGCGATTCAACTTCGTGTCACAGGCCTTGAAGACCTTGCCCATCGCTCCCCTGCCCAGCTCCTGGAGGAGCAGGTAGTGGCCGAACGGGACGCCTTCGCTTCTTTGGGGGCCGGGGTCGGCCTGCGGGACGGGCCCACGACCGGAGGAATCCGTGGCGCGGATGGTCTCGCCGCTGTCGGCTCGTTCGGTGGCGCGGCCGGGGCGGGTCGTCTCGCGCAACGCCTCCTCGTGTTCGCGGAGCAGGTTCGCGAGGTCCGGCTCGGAAATGAGCCCCTGCTTGACAAGCGCCTGGGCGAGCGGAATACCGGGGTGCGCGGACGCCCGCCGGCGGGTCATCTCGTTCAGTTGCGCTTGAGTGATGTATCCGCGCTTGACCGCGAGTTCGCCGATTATCGAATCGAGATCGTGTGGCATCGTAGCACTACATCTTGACTTCCAGGCTGTGGCGCCTATCTCGCGAGGATCGAGAAGCGGGATGCCGAGGTGTCTATTTCCCGACCCGCTGCCTTGCCGCCTCGATGTACTCGTCAAGGTTCTTGATCGTCCGCGGGCTCAGGCGCTTGCACTCCTCAAAGTCTTCCAGGGCTTCACTGTACTTGCCCCACTTCAGTTGAACCGCGCCGCGGTTGAACTTGGCGGGCAGGTATTTCGGATTCTCGGCAAGGGCATGGTTGAAATCGTCCACGGCGCCCGAAAAGTCGTTCTTGTACCCTTTGATGTGTCCCCTGAGGTTCAGCGCGAGGAACGACTTTGGGCGCGATTGGACGGCGCGATCGGCCAGATCGTAGGCCTTGTCAGCGTCGTTCATTCGCATCCAGTAGATGCCGAGCGCGGTGAGCGCGGGCTCGTAGTCGGGCTGGACGGCGATCGCCTTTTCCATATCGACCCTGCCGGCCTCGATTTCGGTGGCCGACTTTTCCTTGTTACCCAAGTGGGCCTCGATGCGGGCGATCTCGAAGCGCGCCACGCCGCGCATCTTGTATGCCTCGACGTAGTTGGCCCGCATCTCGATTGCGGCGGTGTAGTCCGCGATCGCGTCTTCGTAGGACTTGCGACCGGCATCGAGGCTCGTCTTCGAGGCCTCGAGCGCGCCCCAGAACCGCGCATCGGCCCGGAGCTTCAGCGCCTCTTCGCGCGATTCGTCAAGCGAGAGAACCCGTCCGCTGATTGCCTCCGTCTCGGCGTAGTCGCCGCGGGCGTACGCGGCGTAGGCGCCGGCGAGTTCCGTCTCGACCTCGGCCATACCGGCCTTCCGGGCGGCCTCGAAGTCGGCCAGCGCGCCCTTCAGCTTCTGCCGGGCCGGTCCCGTGTCGTCCGTCTCCTCGTACCAGGAGGTCGGATCGGTCATCTCGATGTACTCCGCGAGCTGGAGCTTGCCTCGGTCGAGCAGCGCGATGGCGAAGTCGAGCACGATACCGACCGCATCGTCGAAATCCTTGCGGGCCGCTTCGTACTCGAAGAGCCACAGGTGCGCCCTGCCGCGCTGATGAAAGGCCTCGTGGTATTTCGGGCATATCGTGATTGCCTGCGCGAAGTGGTCGATGGCCTCGCGAATCCTGACGGCCGTCTTTGCGAGGTTGGCCCCGGGCCGATAGAAGTCGAGTCGCGCCTCTTCGAGCTTCTTTGCGCCGGCATCGAAGTCGCGCTGCGCATCGGTCCTGGCCTTCTTGGCGGCCTCCTGTTCCGCGGCGATCCTGGCCTTTTCATCCTCGGCGGACTTGCGGGCCTGCGCCTCGCGTTCGCGTTCCGCGTCCATCTTCTGCAGGTCCACGGCGCTCGTGCGCTCCTGTTCCGCCGCATGCCTCTTGACGACCAGCAGCCAGGCCAGGAAGACGACGAGCGCGACCGCGGCCACCATCCCCACGGTCACCACGGGCTTGTTCTTCTTCGCCTTCCGGACGAGCAGCGTGGCGAACGAGGGCGGCTCGGCAAGTACGTGCTGCCCGTCCATGAGCCGCTTGAGTTCGTCGGCGAACTCGGCGGCCGAGGCGTAGCGTCGGCCCTTCTCCTTCTCCATCGCCTTCGCGCAGACCGTTTCGACGTCCCGGCTCAGACCGTGTACGATGGACGACATGGGCGGGGGCTCGGAGTCGATCACGCGCTGAAGGACCTCGACGGGCGTGCGGGCCGTGAACGGGGCGCGGCCGGTGATGAGCTCGTAGAGAGTGGCGCCGAGGCTGTACACGTCGCTCCGCGCATCGATCTCCCTCAGGCGACCCAGCGCCTGTTCCGGCGGCATGTACGAGGGAGTGCCGACGACACTTCCGGAGATGGTCAGCTTCTTCGAGACCGTCTGCGACTTCGCCAGACCGAAGTCCATGATATATGCCTTGCCGCCCTTGTCGAGCAGGATATTCGACGGCTTGATATCGCGGTGGACGAACTTGAGCGAGTGCGCGTAGTCGATCGCGCGAGCGACCTCGTGCATGATGAAGAGCGCCTTCTTGAGCGGGAGTCGCTTGCCGCACGAGGCCGGCCCGCCCTCGATCAGCTCCATGACGATCATGTGCCGGCCTTCGTTCTCTGCGATCTCGAAGATCTGGGGGATATTGGGATGGACGAGCTGGGCGGAGATCTGCGCTTCCTGGAAGAACCGTTCCACTTCCGCGCTCCCCTCGCTCTGCGACTTGGTGGAGTCGCCGAAGAGGAACTTGATCGCCACGTGCCTCTTGAGTTTCGTGTCGAACGCGCGATAGACGACGCCCATGCCGCCGCGGCCGAGCTCGGTCACGAGCAGGTATTTGCCGACCCAGTTGGCCGGGGTCTTCGCGGCTTCGCGCACGTCGTCGGGCAGGCCCGAGAGGAGTTCACGGGCGGTGATACTCGACTGCGGCGCCGTGGCCACCTGCGTCACATTGGAGGAAGACGATCCGCCGAGCTGCGCACCGCATCCGGGCTTCTTGCAGAGGTACTTGCGCGACGGGTCCCAGCTCCCGATGCGGTAGTTCGTGTTGCACTGCGGGCAGCGCAGCACGGTCGAGCGTTTCTGGTACTCGAGACAATCCTGGAGCTGCTCGCTCGAGATGGCCCCGCTTG
>JAVHLO010000038.1 GCA_031082105.1 Planctomycetota bacterium | reverse complement strand
AGTAGGGGGACGCTCCTCGCAATCTTCTGCGGGTCAAGATATAGCGCGACAAATATGCTCATCCACCCTTGCCCCCGATAGGTGAGCAACCGCATAGCGGCGGACTTCCGCGAACGACGAGCGAAGAATAGCAAAGCGTGTCCCCTGCTCCACCCAGGTAAGCGGTCGCCTACCGCTCCCTCACGGTCGCGGCACTGACTCCTCGATTTCAAATGTCTTGAACCACTACCCCAGGAGCGACGATATGTACTCGAAGAACTTCGCGATGCCGCCGGCGGGCGGGTTCTTGCGGATCTTCTCCAGCTCGCCATAGTCGAACCAGATCCCCTTGCACGACCTGCAACTGTCCAGCTTCACCATCGCGGGTCGTTCAATGAACTGCTCCAGCTTACCCTGGCAGCGGGGACAGGTCCCGACGATGCAGATCGCCGCAACCTCGCAGAGCTCGCGCTTCGCCTCCGCGAGGAGTTCGTCCTTCGATTTCTTCTCCTTCCGGATCAGGTTGTCCAGCTCGCCCGCATCGAGCCAGATCCCTTCACAGGTCGCGCATCTGTCGGCCAGCACGCCGTCGACGATCACTTTCGCCAGCTTGGTCCCGCATTTCGGACAGTTCATGGTCCTTTTCCTCAATGTAGGTGCGCAACGGGGCGGCTCCGAGGTGACGGGGACTGTCGAAATCCAGTCCTGTCCTCTTGCTGTTGCACCGCTTGCTGGATTCCCGCTTTCGCGGGAATTACATTTTCACGCTTCTTCATGAACAAGTCGGGGCAGCAGGCGTTCCCCGACCCCCAAGACGCTCACGGGAAACCACTGAAAACACTGAAACCACTGAAGGCGCCGCAGGTGTCAGTCTTCTTCGCTCTCTCGGTGTCTTCAGTGCGTTCAGTGTTTACATAGCGGAAGCCTGAAAAGCTCGAAACAAATTTGGGAGTTTGCCCTTGCTCAGTATTCTAGCTGAACACCCTCTTCGCGCCCTGGCTCGGGTGGCCGCCCATGACGCCGTCGTGACACTTCGAGCAGTAGAACCCACGTTCGCACCCGTCGTGCGTGCCGCGGTGGTCGTGGTCTTTCACGACGTCATCCAGCGCGAACCGCTTCCGCAAGCTCGCCAGATCGAGGAGACAGTCGAAATAGACCCACTCGCGGCAGTTGTCGGTCCACGGCCGGCCCCGGTAGGTCTCCGGAATTCCCGACTCCTTCAGCGCCTTTTCGAGCTCGCGCAGATGTTCACACATCATGTCTCGGCTCCTTGACACCGACCCTTGAAAACCGCTCGACGGAGAAGGCAGCTGCTCCGGCCGGCGCTGATATAACGAGCGGATCAGAATTCCAAATTCAATTCGAGGTTTTTCCTACAAGCCTTTTTGAAACCACAGATTGCATAGATTTCACAGAATGAATTGAAGTACAGAAGTCTATGAGCTAATCTGTGCAATCTGTGGCTTTATCAGGCTGGGAAAGAGACCGGAACTCGGGGGTTGGGGAACGCCCGCTGCTCCGACTCATTCACGAAGGTCACACAATCATGAGTCCCGCCTCACCCTCGCCGTCTCGCCCTGCGGGCGGAGAAGGCGTTCCGGGGATCATGCTCGTCTCCCATGTTACACGCCCCGCCGATGCGCGGCGTCACGGCCGCCGAGGACGGCGGCGGTACAGAAGCATGCTCAAACCTGATCCAATTCTATTCCCGCGCAGGGTCGACGTCAATGAAAAACGGCCGCAGGCCGGCATTCGGACCGGGAAGCCGGAAAAACCTTGACACCCGCCTCGAATGCAGGTTGTATATCCGCATGGACAGCACGGACAACTCGCGCGGACCGGACCGGCTCGGCATCACGCTGGGATGCGCGATCCTCCTCATCATCTCCGTCGCGCTCTACTGGAATGCGACGGGAAACGGGTTCGTCATCGACGATGTGCCCGTCGTCGAAGATAACCCGCTCTTGCGCTCCTGGGACGGCATCAAGCGACTGCTCTCCACCGGCTACTGGGAACGCGCGGGTTTCATCGAGGGCGACCTCCTCTACAGGCCGGTCACGATGTTGTCGTTCGCCATCGATCACGCGGTCGCGGGTCTGCGCGCGTGGTGGTTCCACGCCGTCAACGTCGCGCTGAACGGACTCGTCGTCGTCCTCGCCTACCTGCTCTTCGGCCGGCTCTTCCGCAACTGGCTCCTAGCGGGCATTTCCGCCGCGGTCTACGCGTTCCTCCCCTGCCATACCGAGGCGGTCGCGCCGGTCGTTGGAAGGTCGGAACTCCTCTCCACCCTGTTCGGGCTCGCTGCGTGGCATTGTCATCTCAACCGAAAGACGTGCCGGCAGGCGCTCGCGGTTCTTCTTGTCGCGCTCGCCATCTTCACGAAAGAGAACGCGGTCGTATTCCCGTTCATCTTCCTTGCGGCCGACTACGTGCGCCGGCGCGCGCTGATGCGGAATGCGGCTGAGTCCGGCCCTGCCGTGACCGACCTGGACCGTCTCTCCCGGCCCGACAGCCCCGCCTGTCCCCACACGGGCGGCGAGATGATCCGTCGGTTCGTCAGTTACGTGCCGGTCATCCTGCTTTACCTGACCGCGCGGTACATCGTGCTCGACCGGATGACGATCGACCAGCGCGTGAGCTACTTCAGGGACCTGCCGCAGGTGATCGTATGGCTCTCGATGGCGAAGTATTTTTTTCAACTCTATCTTCGCTGGCTTGTGCTAGGCACGGGGATGAACCCCGCGTGCATCCGGCCGGGCTATTCGGAGGTGGCGGAAAACGACATCCTCGCGTGGGTCGCGCTGGCGGCGATCGTCGCGGCGGGCGTGTTGATCCTGTACCGGTTCTTCCGCAGGCCGGGTCCCGCGGTATTCGGTTGCCTGTTGTTTGCGTCCGCGCTGGCGCCGGCGTCGAACTTTCTCGTGCGCATTGCGGCGCTCGCCGGCGTGCGGTTCCTCTACTTCCCGTCGCTCGGTTATTCGCTCGCCGTAGGAAGCGTGATCGCATACATCATGTCAAGACGCGAACCGGGGAAGGAATCTCCCGGAAAACCGCCGTCTTGTCATTCTGAGCCCGGTTCAGAATCTCCTTGTCCAGTTGCAGAGGAGATGCCGAAACAAGTTCGGCATGACAGGCAAGGGACCCCGTCGGCGCAGTCGGAGAAAGTTGTGCTGCGGAAGATGATCTGCCTTCTGCTCGCCCTGCTCTTCACAGTCTACTCGTGGCTCGTTCTGAAGGCGAACGTCAGGTTCGTCGACGAAGAGACGATCTGCCGCAGCGTGCTCGAGGTCGATCCCGATTCCGTCTTCGCGATGCACAACCTCGGAGTGACGCTTGTGAAGGTCGGCAAGGAACCCGAAGGCCGGGCGTACCTCGAGATCGTGCGCAGGACATATCCCCTGCTCGACACCGTGCACTACAACATCGGGCTGATCGAGCTGAAGCGGGGCAACCTCGACGTGGCCGAGGAATCGCTCCGGCGCGCGATCGCGCTCGATATGGGCGTGGGGATGGGCTCGGACATGCACGTCGCGCTCGGCAACGCGCTCGAGGCGAATGGCAACCTGCGCGAGGCGCGGCTCGAGTTCATGTGGGCCGCCGCAACCAGGTACAACAACGGCAAGGCCCACAACAACCTCGCGAACATCTACTACAAGGAGGACAACCACGCGCGGGCCGAGCGCCATTTCAGGATCGCCATCGAAGAAGAGCCCGGCCTCGAAGAGGCCTGGACCGGGCTGGGCACCGTCCTCGTCGCCCAAGGCCGGTACAAGGACGCAATCGAGCAGGTCTACGTGCCGGCCATGGAGCGGAACGAGACCTGGAGCGGCTGGGCCTTCGCCGGCCTCGGCCGGGCCTACTTCGGCCTGGACGACCGCCAATCGGCCCGGGACGCGCTTGCGCGCGCGCTCGAGATCGACCCCTGCGACGCGATCGCCCTCTCGCATATGTGCGCGTTGCAGTTGAAGCTGGGCCAACATGCGAAGGCGATCTCCTATGGAGAGGACGCGCTGCGCCTCGGCCAGGGCGATTCGCCGGAGCTGCTTCACAACCTCGCCACGGCCTACGAGTCCGCAGACCGCGCCCGGGCGATGCTGCTGTGGGAGAGGTTCATCGAGCTCACGAGGGACAAGCCGCGCTACGCTGGGGTGCGCAAGGCGGCCGTCGAGCGGCTCCGCGTCCTGCGCGAAGGGAACGACGAGTGAATTTTAGATTTTGGATTGCGGAGCCTACGATTTCGGATCGCGGATTTCTGACTTACGATTTCGGATTTCGCTTGCTATTGCCCGCGAAAAATCGGATAATATGGAGGCGTACGACCACGGATTGCAGATCTACGATTTCGTATCTGCAATCTAAAATCCAAAATCCGAAGTGTGGTTTCATTTGCGCGCTTCGTGTTGGTTCTTTGGTGCGTTGGAGTACAGGAGGAGTCTCACATGCAGTTACCCGGAAAGATGAAGGCGATCATGAAGGCGAAGCCGGCGGAGGGCGCGGAGCTTGTGGAGGTTCCGGTCCCGAAGCCCGGTCCGCGTGATGTGCTGGTCAAGGTCCAGATGACCTCGATCTGCGGCACGGACGTGCACATCTACAACTGGGACTCGTGGGCGCAGGGGCGGATCAAGCCGCCGCTGGTCTTCGGTCACGAGTTCGCGGGCGAGGTGGTCGCCATCGGCGAGATGGTGACCGGCTTCAAGCCCGGTGACTTTATCTCGGCCGAGAGCCACATCCCGTGCGGCGTCTGCTTCCAGTGCCGGACGGACATGCAGCACATCTGCGGCAAGCTGAAAATACTCGGCGTCGACACGCAGGGCTGCTTTGCGGACTACATTGCGCTGCCCGAGGTCTGCGCCTGGAAGAACGACAAGTCGATGAAGCCCGAGAGCGCATGCATCCAGGAACCGCTGGGGAACGCGGTGTATGCGACGCTGGCGGAGGACATCACCGGGCGGAGCGTTGCGGTTATGGGTTGCGGACCCGCGGGCTGTTTCACGGTGGGCGTCGCCTCCGGGGCCGGCGCAGGCAAGATCATCCACGTGATCAAGCACGAGTTCCGGCGTGAGATCTCGAAGAAGATGGGTTCACATATCATCTTCAAGTACGACGACCCGCAGCTCGTCGACAAGGTCATGAAAGCGACCGACGGCGTCGGGGTGGAAGTCGTGATGGAGATGACGGGCAACCAGCTCGCGATCGACAGCGGGCTCAAGATGCTCGCCAAGGGCGGCCGGTTCACGGCGTTCGGCATCCCGTCCGGCCCGATACAGATCGACCTCTCGAACGGGATCGTCTTCAAGGGCGGCCGGATCCTCGGCATCAACGGCCGCGAGATGTACAAGACGTGGTTCAAGATGGCCGGGCTGCTCAACTCGGGCAAGCTCGATCCGTCGCCCGTGATCACGCACAAGTTCCCGCTGAAGGACTTCAAGCAGGCCTTCGACGTCATGCGTGCCAAGGACCGGCAGAGCGGGAAGATAATCCTCGTGCCGTAGGGTGTCCGTACGCACAGCATCCGCACCGTAGCTCGAGATACTGACTGCCCGAAGACCGCCAAGACGCCATGAAAGCCGGGAGAACACCAGGATTCTCGCGACGATCCGCCGCATCCCGTTCCGGTTTTTTCGCAATTTCTGGCGTCCTTGGCGTTTTTTGGCGATATGGCGGTCACTGAACTCTCCGGTCCGCCGTGGACCTGTGTCCGGGTCAGGAATGACGTTGAATCGAGTTCCACGAGTGGATTGGGCTGGAAGAATGACACCTCAACTGATGCAGCTAGCTATCAGCGCGACCGTGCTGGTCGTGGTCCAGCTCGCGGTCCTGGGCGCATTCGTCTACGGGGTCATCTTCCTCCACAACCGCAACGGGATCGATACGGCGGTGGTGGCGATGTCCGTCATGGGGTGCTACGTGGTGTACCGCACGTGGTGCGCCGGCCGCAACCTCTGGAAGATCCTCACCTACAAGGACACCCCGCCCGGCAACGTCTCGGTCCAGGAGGCGCCGGCGGCGCCCGGCAACGACGCAGCGACAGAGAAGAAGGATGAATGACGCAGGAGAATCGACTCGCCGCCACGAGATTCTGACCCTCGCACTGGTCGTCCTTGCGCTCGAGCTCCTTGCGGGGACGGTGAGGGGATACCTACCTCGACGTTTTCAGCCTGTCGCCACACCGACGCAGGAAGCCGGCTTGGCGACCGTCCTCACTTGGACTGGCGGACTCCGCGCGCTCCAGCTTGCCGCGGTCATCGCGTATGTCGCGGCGCACCGGTCCGGCACGGGACTGATCGGCCTGCCCCGGGACCGGTTTCGCGCGGGGCTGGCCTGGGGCTGACTCACGGCCGTCGGGCTGGCCGCCCTTACGGCAGCCGTCGAGCTGCTATTTCGACTGTGGGGAAAGGGCTTTTTGTCCGATGTAGTATTAGGGCCGGGTAGCGCGCGCAGCGAGGGCGCTTCCGTTCTTGCCCTTTATTTGCTCGTGGGCGGCTTCATCGGCCCTCTGGTTGAAGAGATATTCTTCCGCGGCCTCATTCAACAGTTGATCAGGCAGTCTTTCGGTGCGTTCACCACAATCCTGGCCTCGACGGCCCTCTTCGTGGCGGTGCACGCCCTCAATGCGAGCGGCGTGCATCCCGTGACGCACGTGGTCGGCGGACTGCTTTTTGCGGTTCTCTACGAGAAATCCAGGTCCGTCATTGCGCCGTTCATCGTCCACGCGAGCGGCAACGCGGCGATGATCCTCCTCGACCGGTTCATGCGCTGAGCTGTAAGGTCTTGCTTGCCCTGGCGCGGCGTAGCCGCAACCAAATCAACCGCAAAGCACGCAAAGAGCGCAAAGCGAAAAGAACTCGTACCGCAATAGACTCTCGCGCTTTGCGCCCTTTGCGTTCTTTGCGGTGGAAAAACCTTGTCAAAAAAACAAAGTCTTGTCGGATTGTAGTACGGAGGAAACGGGTTCATTTGTCATTGATCATTGGTCATTTGCCATTCTTCATTGGTCGCTGACCGAGGCTTGCATGCGCTCGCACAGCTCAATGCCAGGATGACAAGTGTCCAATGAGAAATGACCAATGTCGATTTCCGCTCTTCCCGCCTCCGTGTCTCAGTGCCTCTGTGGCCGTCATTCGTGTTCTCTCCCTGACACAATTAGGAAGAAGAAGCAATGAACTTCGATCGCATACGCTACATGGAATGGGCAAAGCGGATGCAGTTCATCGACCCGCCCGGCACAGACCTTTCGGGCAGCGGCATGGAACCGCCCAGCCTTGCCGAGCTCGGCGTCACGATGCGCGACTTCGCGCTCAGCGGAAACAACGTGTACGGCCTGCCGGCGTTGAAAGAGGCGATCGCTGCGAAGTACGCGTGCAAACCCGGCAACGTCCTGATCGCCGGCGGGACCAGCCTCAGCAATTTTCTCATGGCGGCCGCAATCCTGCGGCAAGGCGACCTTGCGGTGGTGGAGCGACCCACCTACGAACCGCTCGCCCGGATCCTCCAGGCGCTCGGAGTGCGGATCGCCTGGTTCACAAGGCGGTTCGAGGACGGCTACCGGATCGACCCTGACCGCATCCGTCGGAAGATGCCCCGGTGCGCGAAGCTGATCTTCGTGACGAACCTGTTCAATCCGGCGGGCACGCTTCTGGAGAAGGGAGATCTCGAGGCGATCGGCGCGTTGGCCCGGCGCTGCCGCGCAATGGTCATTTCCGATGAGGTCTACCTCGACGGCGTATTCAGCGGCAAGACGACGACGCCCGCCGCGACCCTCGGCGACAACATGGTCACGACCGCGAGCCTGGGCAAGATCTACGGCTTGGGCCACCTTCGCGTGGGCTGGGCCATCGGGCCTGCAAGACTCGTGCGACGGGCCGAACACATCTACGACCATCTCACCGTCCACAACCCGTACATAGCGGACGCGCTGACGTTGAAGGCGCTCGAGAACCTCCCCCGCCTGCGTGAACGGTCCCGGCGCCGGCACGTGGAGAACTATGCGATCGTCAGACGCTGGATCGCCGGCAGGCCCGACCTGAGCTGGGTCGAGCCGGCAGGCGCGTTCATGTGCTTTCCCAGAATGCCGAAGGGTTATTCCTCACGGAAACTCCAGACCATTCTCCGGTCGAAGTACGATGCGCAGGTCGTACCGGGGCACTTCTTCGGCAGCGACCGCCATTTCCGGCTGGGGTTCGGGATGAAGACGAGCACTCTCAAACGCGGCCTCAAGAAGCTCGGCGCCGCGCTCGACGACATGCGGTCTTGAGCGCCCCGGCCGGTGCCGCCACGGAGACACGGCCGTGCTGAGGGCAATCCCACACCCGCCCGCGCCACATGCCTCTCACTACAGAAGGCAAGCCGATTCCGCCGATAGTCCTGAGACGCCCGGCCCGCAGAGGCGGGCGAACAGCAGCCTGTCCGAAATGGACGAAAGCGGCTTTTGTAGTGCGCCCCGATGCGTCGGGGCACACTCCAAAATCGGTCAGCCTGGCATTGCTCGGACAGGCTGCCAGGCCGGGGCCGTGTTGTCCCGCATTCCGCCGGGGGCTCGGGAGGAGGAGCACGAAAGGCACCGCACAACGGTTTTGCTTGACACCGGCGCGGTTTTTGGCTATTAATGTATGACTTTTCCTTTTCAGACAGGGACAGCATGGTTGTACTAGGCAAGATACTCGTCGCCACCTACTTCGCCATACTCGGCGTCCTGTCCCTGTACGGCTTCCATAGATACATCATGGTCGCGCTTTACTACTGGTATAAGCGGCACGGGGCGAAGCCAAAAGAGACCTTCAAGGAGTTGCCGCTCGTAACCGTGCAGCTCCCGGTCTTCAACGAGATGTACGTGGTAACCCGGCTCCTGGACGCCGTTTGCGCGATGGAGTACCCCCGCGACAGGCTCCAGGTCCAGTTGCTTGACGATTCCATCGATGAGACCACCCAGATTGCGGAAGCCCATGTGCGGAGCCTTGTGGAGAAGGGCCACAACGTGTCGTTCATCCACAGGAACGACCGAACCGGTTTCAAGGCCGGGGCGCTGGAGGCAGGACTGAAGACGGCCACCGGCGAGTATGTTGCGATCTTCGACGCCGATTTTCTGCCGTCGCGCGACCTCTTGATGAAGCTCATTCACTATTTCACCGACCCGAAGGTGGGAATGGTCCAGGCGAGGTGGGGACACGTCAATCGCGACTTCTCGCTTCTGACGCGCGTACAGTCTATTCTGCTTGACGGCCATTTCGTCATCGAACACACGGCCCGGAACAGGTCCGGGCGGTTCTTCAATTTCAACGGCACGGCCGGCATGTGGCGCAAGACCTGCATCGAGGACGCCGGCGGGTGGCACCACGACACGCTCACGGAAGACCTCGACCTCAGCTACCGGGCGCAGCTCAATGGCTGGCAGTTCATCTTCCTGCCGGAGGTCGTTGCGCCGGCGGAAGTACCGGTCGAGATGAACGCTTTCAAGTCGCAGCAGCACAGATGGGCGAAGGGCTCAGTGCAGGTCGGGCTGAAGATACTGCCGCGGATCTGGATGAGCCCGATCCCGTTGAAGACGAAGATCGAGGCGACGTTCCACCTGACCGGCAACTTCGCCTACCTGTTGATGCTGCTGATGTCGCTGATACTCCTGCCAGTCACGCTCATGCGCGGCCAGCTCGGCTTCCAACTTGGCTGGCAGGCGGACTACTACATCGATCTCGCCCTGTTCATCGCGGCAACCATATCCGTCGGCATGTTCTACGTTGTGTCGCAGATCGAGGGGCACCGCGACTGGTGGACCAGGCTCAAATACTTCCCGCTTCTGATCTCCGTCGGAATAGGCCTTTCCCTGAACAATTCCAAGGCGGTGCTCGAGGCCCTTTTCGGCCATGACAGCAGTTTCGTTCGAACACCGAAGTACAATGTCGGCAACGCGGCCGAGCCTCCGGCGGACAACTGGAAGAAGAAGAAGTACTTCGGGGCCCGCAGCATGATGGCCTACATCGAGATATTCCTGGGCCTGTACTTCTGTGTTTCACTGTACACCGCGTGGCAGTACGGCATGTATTCGTCCATTCCGTTCCTGGCCCTCTTCCCGCTGGGGTTCCTCTACGTAGGCGTTCTCTCGCTCTTCCAGCGCAGACACGTGGCGGCGTAGCCCGCGGTCGCCGGCCGCGGCGTCGTGCGGCCTTTCATTCGGCCGTCACGAAAGAGACCTTCCACATTTGATTCTTGCGCGCTGCCGATGGTTTCGATCCTGTCAGTCGTGAATCTTCACAAGCGCTTCCTGCTCGGCGGAGTGGTCGTCGACGCGCTCAACGGCGTCTCCCTCCAGGCCGACGAAGGCGCGTTCGTCGGGATCGTCGGCCGGTCGGGCAGCGGAAAATCGACATTCTTGAACCTGATCGGCGGGCTCGACAAGCCGACCGGCGGCAGCATCATGGTCGGCGACAAGGACCTTGCGCTCATGTCGAGCGAGGAAAAGGCCGAGTTCAGACGCCGCAAGGTCGGGTTCGTGTTCCAGTCCTTCAACCTCATTCCGTCCCTGACCGCGATCGAGAACGTCATGCTCCCGCTGGTGTTCGGCGGCGCGCCCAGGGGGGAACGGAAGAGGCGCGCGGAGGAGCTGCTTTCGTCCATCGGGCTGGCCGGCCGGCTCGGGCACAGGCCCGGCGAACTGAGCGGCGGCGAACAGCAGCGCGTGGCGATCTGCCGCGCACTCGCGCCCGATCCGCCCATCATCCTCGCGGACGAGCCGACCGGAAACCTCGATACGCGAACAGCCGGAGACATCATGGCCATATTCCGCGAGATGAACGCGAAATCCGGAAAGACCATATTCATGGTGACACACGATATGCGGACAGCGAGGGAGACCTGCACGAAGGTGGTCGAACTCTGTGATGGAAGGGTCGTCGAGACCGGAGAAGGAGGTTGCGGGAAATCATGAGACTATCGGACACGATCGCGTTCGCGCTGACCAACCTGAGCCGCCAGAAGCTCCGCAGCGGGCTGACGGCGTTCGGTGTCGTCATCGGCGCGGGCGCGATCGTGCTGCTCATCTCGCTCGGCATCGGGCTGGAGAGGGCCATCCTCAAGCAGTTCGAGGTGAACGAGCTCCTGAACATGGTCACCGTCCTCCCGGCCAAGGTGTCTTTTTCGCTGTCGTCGATCTTATCACAGTCCGTTGGAGAACTGAATCTCAAGACGCTCGACGACGGCGTCGTTGAAAAGCTGAGGGCCGTCGACGGCGTGAAGACGGCGTATCCGGACATCGCTTCCTGGGCCGACTGCCGGATCGACGACCAGAAGAGTTACTCGATAGTATGGGGGCTTCCCCCGGAAGGGATCAGCGAGGGGCTCCTCTCCTACATCGTGGCGGGCGGATTCTGGAAGGAAGAGAGCGACTTTGCCGTCGTCCCGACGAACCTCCTCAAGAGGTTCAAGATCGACGACCCTGCCTCCGCACTCGGGAAGACGCTTATCTTCTCGAATTTCACCGGGTTCAGGCCGCCGGGGATGAGACTGCGGGCGCGTCCGCAGGACGGCGAGAGCGGCGGCGAGCCGCAGAAGACCCATTCCTGCACGATAGTCGGCGTCTTCGACAGCAAGCAGTTGGGCGCGTTCGGAGACAGGATACTCGTGCCGGCTACTCTGGCCAAGGTGGTCAGGACGATAGGGATACCGGCCATGGCGGGCCTGAGCGACCCCGACGTTGAAGGCTCCTACGGTTCAATCACCGTGCGCGTCGCCGATCCGTCGCAGGTCGACACGGTCCGCAAGCGGATCGAAGACCTCGGCTATGGGACCTTCACTTCCAACGACATCGCAGGTACCATTGGCACGATTTTTCTGATAATCCAGGCCGTCCTCGGCTGCATAGGCGGCGTGGGGATGATCGTGGCCTTCTTCGGAATCGTGAACACGATGGTCATGGCCATCCTGGAGCGGACGCGCGAGATCGGCGTGTTGAAATCAGTCGGGGCGCGGGATTTCGACATCTGGGGCATCTTCGTGGCGGAGGCCGGCATGATCGCGTTCGTCGGCTCAATCATCGGGCTCGGCTGCGCCTGGGGTATCGGTGAATTGCTTGAGATCGCGGCGCGGGCGTACATTGTGAGTCATGGCGGTCCGGCGGACACGAACCTCTTCGCGATAACATGGCATCTGGCGCTGGGCGTGGTGGGCTTCTCGGTGATCGTCGGCGTGCTGGCCGGACTCTACCCGGCGGCGCGGGCGGCCCGTCTCGAACCCGTGACGGCGCTGAGACACGACTAGCCCGCATTATTTGCGAACGTTTCGGCGACATGCCCAAGTTCGTAGTAACGACTTCAGTCGTTGGGCAGTCGAGCGACTGAAGTCGCCACTACGAACTGTCGACTCCCGCCAATGAGCAACGACAAATGACCAATGGCCAATGATCAATGAACCGCTTGCGTTATTTTGGGAAGGTGGTGACCATGAATCGAACACTGCTCGGATTTCTGACAGCTTCCGCGGCACTCGCGCTCCTCTGGTGCGGATGCTGGGGCGGTTCCGAAGACGCCCCTGAGAATCAGCCCACGATGAAACCTCCCGAAGAGCGCGGCCCGGTGACGACCCTCGCGACCGTCACGCCGAGGAGCCTGGTGGTCGTGAAGGCCAGCATCAACGGAAACGAGCCGGCGAGTTTCCTTGTGGACACGTTCTCCGAGGTCGTCATCGTCTTCGAATCCTGGGCCAGGAAGTGGAACCTCGCGGACGGGAAGTTCAAGCCGCAAGACCCGCGCGTCCGTGATCTGGACAGCGCATCGGCCGGCGCGCGTATCAGGTTGAGCTCCGTCGATGTCAGAGGCGCCAGGGTGGAGAAGGTCGACTGCCTTGTCGTCAACGACACTGCGCAGCGGCTCTTTTCGCTCAGGATGGGCGAGCCGAAACCGGGCGAGGTCGTGCCTGACCTCGCCGGCCTGCTGGGATTCTCCTATCTTAAGCACTTCAAGACGACCATCGACTTCGCGAACCTGGAGGTGACACTCGAGAAGAACAAGGACGAAGCGCCTCCGGCGGTCAACGAAGACGAGATCCCGCTCCCCGAGCACGGCGTGAGCTTCTATGTCGGCGGCAGCGGCGGACGCACGCGGCGCATCATAGTCAAGACGAGCGTCAACGGTTTCGAGCCGGGGAACTTCATCCTCAATACGACTTCACTCACGACCACGATCATCCCTTCATACGCATCGATCTGGAAGGTGAAGCCCTTCCCGCCCGACGAGCTCAAGACCCGGGGGTTCAAACCCACCGACAAGAATCTGCCTGGCCCGGTCAAGACGCTGCGGATCGGCGATCGCACGATGCACGATACGGAGGTGCTGCTGGCCGAAGAGGGGATCGTCATCGGCAGCGAGATCGCGGGCTACGTGGGGATGGATTTCCTGAGGAACTACCGGCTGACGATCGACTGCGCCCGGAACAGGCTC
The DNA here is from genome assembly GCA_031082105.1 of Planctomycetota bacterium. GTDB lineage: Bacteria > Planctomycetota > MHYJ01 > JACQXL01 > JAVHLO01 > JAVHLO01. The sequence goes on along the minus strand of JAVHLO010000038.1, from coordinate 1,167 downwards.
ATCCTTGACGACCCGCGGGTGCCACGGTGAACGGGAGATGTCGATTTCGGATTGCCGATTTCGGATTGCGGATTGGTGAAGGAATGAAGTCCGCGGCGTTCTCAATCCGAAATCTGAAATCCGCAATCCAAAAATCCCGTGGCTGGGGGACTAGGATTCGAACCTAGACAGGCAGATCCAGAGTCTGCAGTGCTGCCGTTACACAATCCCCCAGTGTCGCATCCTCCGCCCGATTGCCGAGCGGGTTGCGGTGTCGGACTTTTGCGTTTTCAACGCTGATACTACCAGAGCGTGCCGTCAAAGTCAAGTTTTGCCCTTATGTCCCTCATCAGTTTCCACAACGAGCTGCTGGCCGACAAGATTCGGTTGCGGGCCTACTCGAAAGGGATCGCCGCAGTCGTCAAGCCCGGCGACCGGGTCATTGACCTCGGCACCGGCACCGGCATACTGGCGTTCATGGCGGCGAGGGCCGGGGCACAACGCGTGTACGCCATCGAGAAGGAACGGATCGTCAACCTCGCCCGCACGCTTGCCGCGGAAAACGGGCTTCTGGATCGGATCTCGTTCATCCGGGCCGATTTCAGCAAGGTCAGCGCGGCCGACATCGGCGGCAAGGCGGATGTGCTCATCAGCGAGACGCTCGGGCCGTTCGGGATCCACGAGCAGATAGTGGAGAACTATGCCCACGCGGCACGCCGGCTCATGAAACCGGACGCGCGCTACGTGCCGGCCAGGCTGCGGCTGCTCCTGGTGCCGGTCACGTATCCCGCCGGCCGGCGAAAATTCTCACGCCTCTCGCAGGTGGCCGGCTTCGACTTTCGCGCGGCGCAGCGGGTGCTTGCGGATTCGGAGATCTGGGTCTCGGTCAAGTCGTGCGCTGCGCTCGCAAGGCCCCGCGCAGTCGCCGATTTCACGCTGGGCAGGCCGGTCGCCGACACGCATTCCGGCCTGGCGGCTCGTTTGCTTAGCGGAACCGAGCACGTGTTTACGACGACGCGGACCGGGCGCATGGACGGCTACATGGGCTGGTTCGAGGCCGAGCTCGCCCCGTCCGTCGTCCTCAGCTCGAGGAGACGAACACACTGGCCGAACCTGTTCCTTCCGCTGACACCGGCCCGGCGGGTCGCGCGCGGCTCCACGATCCGCGTCACGCTTTGGGTGAGCAAG
>JAVHLO010000389.1:1151-3719 GCA_031082105.1 Planctomycetota bacterium | reverse complement strand
TAAACCGCCCCGGACGCGGGACGGTTGTAAAAGAGGTGGAGCTCGGTGACCTCACCCCGGCTGCGGCGCGTCTCGCTCTCGACGAGAATCTGCCCGACGAGCGGGGTGATGGCCTTGACGGAGTTCGGCACGGTGAAGAGTCCCATCAGCGGAAGGCCCGCGTGCTCCAGGCGCGCATGAACCCGCTCGCCGACGGCCCAGACCTCGGATTTGGCCGGCAGAGCCGCCAGCGTCTTGACCGCATGATCGGCCACCACATCATTAAACTGGCCCACCAGTCCCTGGTCTGAACCGAACACGACCGCGCCAATCGCACCCGCAACTGTTTGTCTTTTCCGTTCTGCAATCAAGGGCGCCGGCCCGCTTTCCCGAAAGCATACGCCCAACCCCACCTCCACGGTGCGATAATAGTCACCCAACGCGCGCACCGATTGCTCGTATTGGCCGATACTCGAAGCGGCCAGGGCCTTCATGGTGCGGACGACGGATTGGAGATCTCCGGCTACGCCGATCTTCCGGCGCAGACTCGCTGTGGTCTCGCTCATCACTCCTCCGGGTGTTTCGGCCCGGGCGGGGACGGACCCGTCCTGCGACTCTTATGATTGCGATTGGCTCAATACCGGTAGGTGGCAGCCAGTCCCGTCCGCCCCGGCATCTGCTCGGCCGGAATGACCAGGACCCGGCCGCCCATCTTCCCGACCAGCTCGCCCAGATCATCGAGTAGGTCATCGACTTCCGGGCGGCTCGGATCAGCAGCTTCGGCCCGACCCGGCGCGTCGTCAAGCCGGCCGGCAATCTGGCGGTCGGACTCGATCAGCAGCGTCGCGACCCGCCCGGCGGCGGCCGCTTGGGCAACCTGCGCCAGGTTGTCACTGCCGAGCCCTTTGGACTTCGCCACTGCGAACTCGTCGGCCAGTGTCGCCAGTTGCGCTTGATACTGCGGCGCGACGATTTGCCAGGCGCGTTCCCGAAGTTCATCGATGGACAGGACATCGGGATTGATCGTGAGTCCCTCCGCCATCAGAAATGGGTTATGGCTGACCCGGTGAAAAAGATGATGATGCTCCGGCAATGCCGCCAGCATCAGGGGCAGGCCGGAAGGGCGCGAGTGATGCTCAAGGACCGCGCGGTCGATGGCACGAAAGAAACGCTCCGCATCGATGCCTGCCGCGCCCTTCTTCCCGCCGTGGCCGTGGTGCATGGGCGTGCTCGCCCCGCCGACGCCGCCGTAGGAGGCGACCGTCTGGTGTGACTCGGTCAGCTCCTCGCCCAGCGCCTCGGTGATCGTCCTCGGGACTCCCGGAGCCGGATCGATCTCGTCGAGCGCGTCGCGGTTCCCCTCGAAGAGCTGGATCTGCTGGAGGCTCAATCCCAGAACCTGATAGCGACCGACCGATTGCAGAAAACGTCGTAAGGGCTTGGTGTGAAAGCTGTCGGCCACAACGGCCAATTCGGCGACCGGCCGCTGAAGCCGGAACACTCGAAACAGGCTCGGCCCGCCGAGCACGGCCAATCCATCTAGCGTATGGTTCCAGAAGGCATGATCGCGAGCGACGTCTTCAAACGGTTCCACAAGGAGCCGGGTCTCGACGGCCGGATACTTCTGCCGGAGCGCTGTCTCCAGCTCTTTTACAAGGTTACGAAACCGGATCGGGTCCTGCTGATTCTCGGGATGGCGCCGATGGGTCGGCTGGTAAAGAGAGAGACACGGCGGCTGATGAACCAATGTCAACTCGGCCAGTGATTCGATGGTAAGCAAAGTCATTTTCTGTGTCATTTCTTGCCTCCTGTACGGTGGAAATAGCCGCTCTTTGGTCGCTTGATCGTAAACATTGATCGCAATCATCGGATAGCTGAGCTCCACTGCGCGCTGCTTGAAGGTCGCAGGACCGTAAGCAAATTCCCAATGGGCCGTCATCGCGTCGAGACCCAGGGAATTCAAAACGGGGATCAATGCCTGTCCCTGCGTCTTTAAGACGGGGTAGGTGCCGTGGAGCGTATCGCCGCAGTCGCAAAAAAGTACACGCTCCCGGTTCGCGGCCCGAATCTGCTTTACGATTGCGGCAATCCGGGCATACCCTCCCGCCGGACGATAGACTGCTTTACCACCCTGCCAGAACATCTCCTGGTGTAGATCAAAATAGGCATGGCTGTCGTTGAGTTGAATGACGGTGAGTGAATTTCTGCTTTTCATCATGGTAAAAAGGACCTCCAGCCAGATTCTTCCATCATCGGTTGAAAGAACATGATGTATGGACCCCGGATAAGATGGGCCATAACGCCATCATCGTGGATTTTTCTGATTTTATGGTTCACCAGGACTTTTGCAAAACCCTGCTGGGCCATTTCTGTCGCGTCCCACTCGCTGTGAATAAGGTATTCGGGAGGGCTTGGCATGGCATCCAGTGTTTTAAATAGTGGTTTTGGGTTTCTCGGCGGGTTGGCTCCGAGTGTCTGCAGGGCTTCTCCCATTGATACCGGGTCGAACATATAGCTGCCCAATGCGCAAACTCCGTTTCTGCTACCAGCTTGTTCAGGTTATCGACATATCCCTTGTGGTGCTTGCCG
>JAVHLO010000389.1:0-1141 GCA_031082105.1 Planctomycetota bacterium | reverse complement strand
TGAAAGCCAATCGTATTAGCGGAGATTACGGGGCTCAGCGCGTTATCCGCGTAAGGCAGGGACGGTAGGACATGGGGAGATGCACTTTTGATCTTGTCGGTTTTCATCATTTTTTCCTCCTATGTGATGTGGTATAAGTTTAAATGTAACCCTTCAGCGGCGCGGCGCGTGCGGCCCGTCCGCTGATAAAACTTGTTGGAAGGCCGAGACCGGTACGGTCCCCAATGCCGGCGCCGGCAAAGCGACCTCAGGTCTTAAGAAATGCCAGCAGGTCGGCGTTGAGCTGGTCTTTATGTGTGTACGCGAGGCCGTGGGGCGCGCCGGCATAGATCTTTAGAGTCGCGTTCCTGACCAGCTTCGCTGAGCGCAGAGCCGCGGCGCCGATCGGCACGATCTGGTCGTCGTCGCCGTGAAGGATCAGCGTCGGCACGTCGAACTTCTTGAGGTCTTCGGTGAAATCCGTCTCGGAAAACGCCTTGATGCAGTCGAAGGTGTTCTTGTGACCGGCCTGCATTCCCTGGAGCCAGAACGAGTCGATCATGCCCTGCGAGACCTTGGCGCCGGGCCTGTTGGCCCCGAAGAACGGGCCGGCGGCGAGATCCTTGTAGAGCTGCGAGCGGTCGGCGCTGGAGCCTTGGCGGATCCCGTCGAACACCTCAATCGGCAAGCCGCCGGGATTGGCCGCCGTTTTCAGCATCAGCGGCGGAACGGCGGAGATCAGCGCGGCCTTGGCCGCCCGTTTCGTGCCGTGGCGGCCGATATAGCGGGCAACTTCGCCGCCGCCCGCGGAGAAGCCGATCAGGACGGCGCCCTTCAGGTCGAGCGTTTCGATGAGTTCCGCAAGGTCGTCGGCATAGGTGTCCATCTCGTTGCCGTTCCAGGGCTGGCTCGACCGGCCATGGCCGCGACGGTCATGGGCAATGCAGCGATAGCCGTTGGAGGCCAGGAACACCATCTGAGCCTCCCAGCTATCCGCACTGAGGGGCCAGCCGTGGCTGAACATCACAGCCTGCCCTGTGCCCCAGTCCTTGTAATAGATCTGCGTACCGTCTTTCGTCGTAATCGTACTCATTGTTTGCCTCCTTTGTTCTAAAATTTACAAAATGAATCAATCGCTGCCGCTGGCAGATCGAGTTGTTTT
>JAVHLO010000388.1 GCA_031082105.1 Planctomycetota bacterium | reverse complement strand
ATCACTTCGGTTGCTGACCTTCAATCGCGCGCATCATTTCGCGGTGTCTGTCGAGCAGCTCGCGCATCTGCCGCACGATATCCGCGTAGTCCTCCCATTCCTCCATTTGTCCGTACAACTCGCCCAGGTCCGCGAGGATCTCGTCCTGCTTCACGCCCACCGCGGAGATGGAGTCGGCCCGCTCCTCCTGAGCGGGGGCCATCGCCGCCTGGGCCACCATGTTCGCGGCCTCGGGGCACTTCGCCGCGGTGTCGATCATCTTCTTCTGCATGGCGCCCAGCCGCTCCTGGGCCGGCAGGTCCCAGAGCTTGTTGGCCACGGCGTCGGAGACGATCTCCGCCATCTCGCGCGACAGCCGCTCCAGCCGCTGACCGATCTGACGCTGGGCCGCGGCCGAGGACTGGAGCATTTGCCGCTCGGACGGCTCCAGTTCCGGCTTGGGTGACAGCAGCATGTCGTATTGATCCGTGTTCTTCCTCTCCGATTTCTGTGCCTCGATCAACCTGCGAAGCTCTTCGCGGATCCGCTGCTGCCTCTCCTCGGCAAGCCGCTGCATCTGGTCGCGCGCAACGACGGTGAGCACGTACACGCGCGACGCCGTCATATTCGGCTCGGGCTTGTCGCGGTTGTCGCGGGCCTCGATGATGTAGCTGATCGAATCGCCCGGCTTGGCCGCCAGGAGCGGCATATCGAGCGCGCACTCGGAGCCAATCGTCTTCTCGCCGTACTTGGCATCGTTGTGTGACGAGTCATAGTTGACCCGGGTTTCCACCTTCGTTTCACCGCTCGCATGCGTGTATGCCAACGACACCTGCGAGACGCCGAAATCGTCTGATACCTGCGTCTTGACGACGACCGTCGCTTCCGGTGTGACCATCTTGTCCGCATTCGGCTCGAGCACCTTGAGAACCGGCGCGTTGTCGGCTATCACGCGCACCTGGTAGCGGACCGGGTCACGACATGTCAACTTGTTCGTCGCAGTGACCTGGAATACGTACTCGGTATCCGACATTATCTCCAGCGACGCGACGAGCAGATGGCCTTCGCCCTTTTCGAGGTCCTTGCCGAGCGTCGTGGGGAGTGCCTGTTCCTGGTCATGCCTGCCAATCAGGACGCGTCCGCTCTCGAGCGGGATATTCGACGTGCCCATCACCTTCACGACGGTCCCGATCGGCGCCTTGATATTGCCGCCTTCGACGGGGACGTCCGGATTCGTATGCGCAAGCCCCATGTACTTGGGGAACGTATAGAGGAGGCACACCCGATCGATCCGCGGCGCGGGCAGGACGACCACCTTGAAATCCCTTGTGCGGTCGTCCCCGCCCTCGAAATACACACCGAACGATTCCTGCACGCGCGGGATCGACAGTTGGAATTCACTCTTCCCCTCGGCGCGGTCGAGGACCTCACGGATGATCGCGCCGGACTCGTACGAGGTCACGGCCGACACGCGCGTCGGGATCTTGCCTCCCACCCGCACCGTGGCCCGGAAGGTGTCGCCCCGCGCAACGAGCGTCTCGTCCTGGAGGTCGACCGACAGCGAGGTCTTCTTCGGCCAGCGCGCGCTCCCGCCGAAGAGACGGTTCAGCCATATCGCCGTCACGTCCGGATATAATGCGGCATAGACAACGGTGCCGAGAAAAAGGACAACGGACGCGATCACTATTCGGAGCGGAGCGCCCGGGGAAACGGTCGCGGAGAAATCGAGCCCGCCCGCGACGCCCATCGTCTCCGTCACCAGCATCCTGACGAGCACGGGGGAATTGACCATCGCGTTCTCCGCCTCGCGCGAAAGCTGGACGGAGCTGATCAGCCGGTCGCGCAGGTCGGGGTATGCGCGCTCGATGCAGACCGCGATGTCGTCATCGGATATCCGCCTGCGGAGCGGGTACACGAGGTATCGCATCGCAGTGTAACCGACGGCAGAGGCACACAACAACAGTATCACAAGCCGCACGGGGACGGGCAGATCGATGATCGACCAGTCTATCAACAGGCTGACGGCCGCGGCGATGCACGCCACGCCCAGGACCATCCCTGCCCCGTGCAATGCGAAAAGTAGGCGGACCTTGCTCCGCACCTCGCCGAACCGGGTCAGCAAAGGGGCAAACGTCGAAGCAGTCGATTCGCGCGCCGTTGTTTCAGCCATGAACGCCTCTAGTGAACCTCGGGAAGCTCTGCCGTGAGTTCAATCCGATTGGACCGTGTGATGCCGCACCAGCTCGCGCAACCTTCCGGTTGTCTCACCTCGTAGGGAACAATGAGCCAGACCGCGTGAACGCCGCGGGAACGGAACACGTAGGGGAAATATGCCTGGTCTGAGGCAGCGTAGTCGTTGGCCCCGCCGCCGTCAGCCCACATGCATTCTATCCGGCCCGCCACAAGGACCACCTGCCCATCCGGCGGAACGATCCGGGCCAGGATCGGGAACTCGCGTGACCCGGCCTCACCCTCGCAACGCAGCCCTCCTCTGCACAGGATCGCTTCGAGTTCCAGTCTGTCGCCAACGGTGCGCGGCCGCGTATCGGCGCACTTCTCGAGCCGCGGTGCATCGCCGAAATCTTCGACCGAGACCGGCCTGCAGTTCTCAACGGGCGCCGGCCTGAGACACACAGGCGCGCCATCCTCACTCACTTCGCAGTGCGCGGATCCCGAGAGCGTCTCGACGCCGCGCGGGCAATACAGGACGGCCTCGCCGCCCCAGGTCGTCACCGAGACCGATCCATCCAGTGCGGTCACAAACACAGGACCCCGAGACACACGGATGATGCAGCAGGATAAAGTCACCGTCAGGCAGCGCCCTTCCGCGGAGAGACCGTCCGCACAAGACGCCCGTGATGCGAGGAGAATTTCACCCGTCACGAGGCGTAGCGCGTTCGTATTTACCACCTGCGCCTCCGAAGCGCCCTTCAGGACGAATGACCAGCCGCTGGACAAGTTCACAAGCCTGAACATGCCTTGTGGGCAAGAGACCGCGCACAACGGCCGAACGGTTGATCCACTATGGCACGCATCCGGCACAGCAAGCTGTCTGCCCGCCGTATCGGCCACGGCATCGAACATGACGCCCACGGGCTCGTCCAGCGCGCTGAGCGGCGCCGGCCGGGAAACCGACAGCGCCAAGACGACCGAGCAGCCCGCAACGATCGCCAGCACCGGTCCAAGCGCGGGCCCTTCGATTCTGAAGGTAGACTCTGTCACCGACACCCCCTGCATCGCACGCTCAGCACTTCTCTGCAAATGCTGGAACGGGATCCTCGATGACACAACCACAGAGACCACGCGCGCGATCGACAACACGCGGCACATGGGTTAATGCCTATTATGTATAGCACACAATGTGCCTCTTGTCAAGGATGAACCTCCATTGGCGATTGTCCGCTGTCTCACGAAAGGAGACAAGCCGCAGAGTCGCAGCGTGGCGGGGACGCGGATTTCGCGAACGGCCCGTGTGAGGCTGGCCTTCTCATGGGATTCGATTTGTACTCGGCAGTAGTCGGCTCGACATCTCCCTGACGACGCGACGCCCGGCGCAATGGGAGATGTCAGGACGAGTCCGGCACGAAAGGCGGGTGTCTCTCCGTATGATTCTACATTCGACGGCCTGCTTTCCAAATCCGGGAATCCCGGTTGGTCCCGGAGGGACCGCGCGCGAATAGCCCAGCAATTCATTGCTGGGTTGGCGTTGTCATATGCCCGACGAGTCCCGTAGGGACGAATGAACAAGA
>JAVHLO010000387.1 GCA_031082105.1 Planctomycetota bacterium | reverse complement strand
CCCTCACCCTAACCCTCTCCCAGAGGGAGAGGGGACGGCGTGCCCTCACCCTGACCCTCTCCCGGAGGGAGAGCGGACTATTCCGCCTGCAGTCCGCGTATCTTTATCTCGTAGAACCTGATTTCGGCGCCCTGGAGCAGCCTGAATCCGATCCCGCCCCGGCGCGCGTACTTGTCCTTGAGCTCCATATCGGTCGAGGCGTCACCCTCGATCTTCAGCCGCTTGCCACGCATGATGACCGTGACGGCATAGTCCTCTCCCTCCTTGAAATGCGCGCTGGTGAACCCTTGAACGAACGGCGGCGACTCGCCGCCGCAATGCGCCAGCAGATCCATGCCTTTCTTTTCGATCCTGAACGAGATGTCGATCGCGAAATCGCGCCACGTCATCTCGGGCGGAGTCATGATGGTCGGAGCCGCTTCGGTCTCCGGCTTCGTCGTCCGCACGAGTATCCACTCCCCTTCGCTGGTGAGCTTGACATTGCCGGTCTTGACCCATTTATCCAGGAAGTCCGCGGACGTCAGGGTGAACGTCTGCCCGATCCACTGCATATCGGCATCGGCGATTTCCTGTTTGACCTGGGCGATCTTTCCTTCGATCTCGCCCAGCAGGTCTTTTGCCGCGTCGCCCGCGCTCCCGGCCCGTTTCTTCGCTTCCTCGAGGAAATCGAGAACGGCATCGAGGTCTTCCGGCGACTTCTCTTTCGACACTCCGGCCTGCGCCACCGACCTCTGCGCGAGCGAAAGCCACAGTTGAGGAACCAGTTCGCGCAACTGCTTTCGGTATTGTTCCGGCATCTTGTCATCCGCGATCAGTTTCTCCGCGAAGACGATGGCGTTCTGTTCGTTGTCACGATCCTGGAGCGCCTTCTTGACTTCGAGGACCGGGGCTTCCCAGCGCTTGACGAGGTCCTGATCGCGTAGCGTCTTCGCCAGCCGTTCGCCGGTCTCCTTCAGTTCGGCCCGGAATTTGCTCTCCGGTGTCAGCTTGTTCAACGCCTCTTCGATCTTGGCCAGGCTGCCCGTCATGTCGCTCGGGTTGGCCTTGAGAAAATCCACCACGGACTGGTAAATCTTCTCGTCATCGCCTTCACGTGCCTTGTCCGCCTTGTCAGTTGTCTTCGCCTGACCTCTGAACAATGCGAAGGCGCCGAGGCTCAGCACGGCCACGACGGCCAGCACGATGGCCACGTTGTTCCAGGCGCCGCTCGGCGCCGCGTGGATGCGCTTCGGCCTTATCTCTTCATCATCCGACTCACCGTCCGTCGTCGGTTCGACGGCCCGGACGCGGCCGGACGCGGTCTTCGCGGCGCCCTTGGCGGCCGGCTGGGGTCCTTTGCCGGCCGGCTTGCCGGGACGCGCGGGCTGCGCGCCTCTCCTGCCGGCCGGCTCGGCGGCCGACTTGCAGGCCATGCAGAAGTTCTTCCCCATCAGCCAGACGGCCTTGCCCTTGTAGAAATCGTCCTGGGAAAGGGGCTTCCCGCAGACTTCACAGACAATGTCGCGAGGTTTCTGCATGGTTGCAGAGCTCCGGTAGAAGGACACTTGGTTGGGCCGGTTGGGCCAGTTGAGCCGGTTAGGTCGGTTAGGCCAGCTAGGTCAGTCAGGCCGGCTCAACCGACCTAACCGGCCCAACCGGCCCACCCGCCCCACCCACCTACTCCGTCGGCTCGCGGCTCAACCCGTATTTTTCAAGCTTTTTGTAGAGGTTCGACCGCGGCATATCGAGTTCTTCAGCGGTCTTCGACACGTTCCACGCGTTCGCGCGCAGTTTTTGTTCCAAGAAGAGCCGCTCCGACACCTGTTTGAACTCCTCGTACGTCCTGCACGTCGCGAACGGGTCCGCCCCGGAATCCGCGGGCGGCGCGAGCGCCTGTGCCGTTTCGCGTTCCGTGATGACCTCGCAGGCGGAGACGACCGCGAGCCGCTCGACGGTATTCCGCAACTGGCGCACGTTCCCCGGCCACGCTTGTGCCGACATCTTCAAGAGTGCCGCGGGCTCGAATTTCTTCAGCGGCAGGCCGGCGCTCTTGCAGAACTCCGAAAGGAAATGGGCCGCAAGGACGGGAACATCGTCGGGTCGCTCGCGCAGGGATGGAACATGGATCGGAAAGACGTTCAATCTGAAAAAGAGATCCTCACGGAACCGCTTTTCGGCAATCATCTTGTTGACGGCCTGGTTGGTCGAGGAGATGACTCGCACATCGACGGGTATGCTCCTGTTGCTGCCGACGCGCTGCACGGCCATCTCTTCGAGTACGCGGAGGAGCTTCGCCTGTGCGGGGAGCGGCATATCGCCGACCTCATCGAGCAGGATCGTCCCGCCGCGGGCAAACTCGAACTTGCCGACGCGCGCCCGGGTCGCGCCCGTGAACGCGCCGAGCTCGTGCCCGAAGAGCTCCGACTCAATCAACTCGTTCGGCAACGCAGCGCAGTTGATCGCCACGAACGGCCCGGCGGACCGCGTGCTGAGATCGTGGACCGCGCGCGCCACGAGCTCCTTGCCCGTCCCGTTCTCGCCCGTGATCATCACGCGGGCGTCCATCGGCGCGACGCGCTTCACCAGCTCGATCACAGACTTGATCGCCGGGCTTTCGCCGAGGATGCGCGCGCAGCCGAGCTTCTCGCGCAACTGCACGTTCTCGGCGGCGAGCCGGCCGTAGTCGAGCCCGTTCCGGATCGCGAGCAGCATCCGGTCGCGGTCGAGCGGCTTCTCGAGAAAGTCGAACGCGCCCTTCTTCGTCGCGGTGACCGCGGTCGCGACGCTGCCGTGCGCGGAGATCATGATGACCGGCAACCACGGATGCTGTTCCTTGATTCGTTCGAGCGCCTCCAGCCCGTCCATCTCAGGCATCTTGATATCGAGCAGGACGAGGTCCGGCAGCTCCTTCTCGACGGCTGCCACGGCCTCGCGCCCGGTCTCGGCGAGGACGACCTCGTACTTCTCGTAGGCGAGAATCGTCCTGACCGCGTCCCGGATTCCCTTCTCGTCGTCAGCGACCAGCACTCTGGACATATCTCACCCGCACAAGTCAACAGGCCTGCCGATTCATGTTCCAGATAATCTTGTCAGAAGTTGCGGCAGAAACAGCTCCGCGTCTCTTCGGGCCGCCAGGATGCCGAGCCGCGCGGAGCGCATCGCGGCTCGCCGCATCGCCAGTATAGGAATGCTATCACAGCCGCGCTGAGCTGTCAAGAAGTTCGACGCCGGGGGTGCGCGCACGGTCTGCGGATGTTTCGACTTCTACCGAGTCATGCCGGGTCGTGACAGGCCACCTTGCGCACAGAGAATCGTTCTTTGGCAGCTTGCCCGCGCTCGATGGTTCACATTCCCTTGACACGTTTGCCTGTTTTCTGTAGAATCCGGCAACTTCACTTTGACCGGAACCGATGAGGAGGCAAGCATGAGCCTGGAACTTCTCAGCCGTCTCAAGGAGGCCGAGGCCGTTGCGGCCGCGCGCGTCAAGGAATCCGAAGCGCTGGCGCTGCGGGACGTGGAGGAGATGCGCGAAACCGCAAAGGTCATGGTCCAGGAGGCTCGCCTCAAGGCCGTTCAGGAGGTGAGGATGGCGGAGGAAGCGGCTGCAAAGGACGCCCAGAACGACATCGGTAGCCTGAAACGCGACACGCTGGCCGAGGAAGACCTCGTTCGGCGGAAGGTCACCGAGAGAATGCCGGAGGCTATCGCCCTTGTGCTGAAGGCTGCCGACCTCGCGGGCTAGCAGCCTGACATG
>JAVHLO010000386.1 GCA_031082105.1 Planctomycetota bacterium | reverse complement strand
GCTCAAGAGAATCCGAAATCGCAAATCCGAAATTCGATTGTTTGATTGTGAGGAATGGAGAGTAACCCATGCTGACCACGAACGATGCGCGCGCTATCGCCAAGAAGGTCTTTGCCGCCTGCGGGAACAAGGTCCAGGCCGAGACGTTCATCATCGACCACGTCAATGCGCTCACGCGCTATGCGAACAATTCGATTTCGCAGAACGTCCTGCAGTCCTCGGTCGACATGAGCATCAAGGTCTTCGACGAAAACAAGACCGCGAAGGTGAGCATCACGCGGTTCGATGACGCGTCGATCAAGGAGGCCGCGGGCCGCGCCATCGAGATGCTCAAGTTTCAGGCGCCGGACCCCGAGGCCGTCCCGTTTGCCGGCGCGCAGAAGTACCGCACGATGAACTCGTGGGATGCCGCCACGGCGGGCGTTTCCCCAGAGCAACGGGCAGACGCGATCACCAAGGCCGTCGCCGAATGCCGGAGCCGTGGACTGCAGTCGTTCGGGATATTCTCGAACTCGTCCGTGGCAATGGCGCTCGAGAATTCCAAGGGGCTCTCCGCCTTCCACCAGGCGACGTCGTTCGATTGTTCCTGTACCGCCTCGACCGAGGACTCGACGGGCTGGGCGGGACTTGCCGGCCAACGGGTCGCCAGGCTCGTTCCGGCCGACCTCGCGTGCACGGCGGCGGAGAAGGCGCTTACATGCAAGTCCCCTGTCGCGCTCGATCCCGGTCGCTACGATGTCATCCTCGAACCGGCGGCGGTCGCGGATCTGCTCGCGTTCATGTCGTATCAGGGGTTCGGCGCCCTGCCCTTCCTCGAAGGACGCAGCTTCATGAGCGGCAAGATCGGAAACCAACTGCTCGGCAAGAACGTGACGATCGCGGATGACGCGTTCCACCCGGAAGCGAACGGTATGCCGTTCGACTTCGAGGGAATTCCGAAACAGACCGTGTCGCTGATCGACAAGGGGGTCGCCAAGAGCGTGGTCTACGACGGACGCACGGCCCGCAAGGCTGGGACCGTATCGACCGGGCACGGCATACCGGAATCGGCCACATTCGGGCCCATTGCGGTCAACCTCGTCATGTCAGGCGGTGACTCCTCGCTCGACAAGATGATCGCCTCCACAAAGCGCGGCGTGCTCGTCACCGAGTTCCACTACTCGAACGTGATCGATCCGCTTCGTTTGCTCCTGACCGGCATGACGCGCAACGGGACCTTCCTCGTCGAGGACGGCAAGATCACCAAGGGCATCAAGAACATGCGGTTCACCGAGAGCGTCGTCGAGGCGCTGTCGCGGGTCGAGTCGCTCTCGAAGGACACCATGTTCCGGTCCGGTTTCTTCGGCGGCGGGTTCGTCGTTCCCGCGGTCAAGATCAAGGATTTCAATTTCTCGAGCGAGACGAAGTTCTAGGCGTGCCGTTTGCCGTGCTACGGAGGCACCGAGACACGGAGTGGTCTGGGAAAGGTCGTCGTCACCCTCGATACTGCGCTCTGTGCCTCTGTGTCTCTGTGGCTGATTCCAGATGGCTGTGTGGCCGGTGTGGGTATGGAACCTGTACGCTATTTTGCGAAGCTGCGTCCCGACGGCCACATCCCCGTGCCCAACGCGGTGAAGGAGGAGGGCGTCAGGGTCTTCGAGGTTATCCTCATGCCGGTCGCGCCGGGTCAGGAGATCTACGGCCGGATGGAAGAGATTGTCGAGGCGCGGCACATCCCCGCCTACTCGCTCGAACAGGTGGCCGAAATCGTCCAGCTTGTGAGGGACGGCAAGGAATGCTGAACGTCGTAATGGACACGGGCGTGATAATCAGCGCGTACCTCTGGTGGGGCCAATCGCGTCAGTGCCTGGATGGCGCGCGCGCCGGTGGGTACACGCTCGGCTGCTCCTCCGAGATCGAGAGCGAGCTGAGGGCGGTGCTGGCGTCATCGCGGTTCGCGCTCTCGCATGACGAGATCGATACCACGCTTGTTGATCTCCACGCCATCGCGCAGTTTTCCGACGCGCCGGTCATGACCGAGGGCGACGTCGCCGCGCCGGTGCCCTTCGCCAGCGCCGCGCTGGCATGCGCCGCACGGACCGGGGCGCAGTTCGTCGTGTCCGGCGATGCGCGCCTCATCGCGCTCAAGAAGTCAGGGCGTGCCAGGGTCATTTCCCCGGGCGAGCTCATGTTCCGGCTCGAACGTGAGCGGACAAGACGCCTCGCGGCCGACGAACGCCGCGCGGCGAAGGCCGGGGACGATGGTGACGGTGGGGAGAGCGACGAGCAGGACCCGGCCTGATGGCGCTGCGCGGGATGTCAGGCGGAGTTGATCCACGGATTACACAGATTTCACGGACAAGGAGAATCGCATGAAAGACCTTTGCCAGTTGGCGTTGGACACGGCGAGATTGAAAGGCGCGACGTATGCCGACATCCGCATCGTGTTGATTCGCAACCAGGAGATCGTCGTCCGCAACGGAAACGTGAGCGCACTCGAGGGGAACGAATCGCTCGGGTTCGGCGTGCGCGTCATCGCCAACGGCGCCTGGGGCTTCGCCTCCTGCAGCCGGCTCACGCGCGAAGACATCGAGCGCACAAGCGCCGCCGCAGTCGCGCTCGCGCTCGCCGGTGCCAGGCTCAAAACCGATGACGTGCGCCTCACGCCCGAGGCGGTCCATGTTGATACGTGGCAGACGCCGTACGTCGTCGATCCCTTCACCGTCTCGCTCGAAAAGAAGGTCGGCCTGCTCCTGGACATCGACAAGGTCCTGCGCAAGAGCGACAAGATCGCCGTCGCACAGGGCACGATGAGCTTCATCGCGGAGGACCAGTGGCTCGCGACGAGCGAAGGCACTTTCATCCATCAGAACCTGATGCGCAGCGGCGCGGGCTATTCCGCGACAGCCGTCGCGCCCGGCGAGAGCCATACGCGTTCGTACCCGTCCAACTTCGGCGGCCAGTGCGCTTGCCTCGGCTACGAGATCATTCCGGCGTTGGGCCTGCTCGAAAACGCGGAACGGGTCCGCGAAGAGGCCGTTGCCCTGCTCACCGCGCCGATGTGTCCGTCCGGCAAGCTGGACCTCGTCCTCGAAGGGAGCCAGCTCGGGCTCCAGATCCACGAATCGTGTGGCCACCCGACCGAGCTCGACCGCGTCTTCGGCACAGAGGAGAGCTACGCGGGGCGAAGCTTCCTTACGCCGGAGAAGTACAAGAAGCTGAAATACGGTTCCGACATCGTGAACCTCGTCGCGGACTCGACGGTCCCGACGGGTCTTGGGACGATCGGCTACGACGACGACGGCGTGCGCGCGCAGCGGTGGCACATCGTGAAGAACGGGATGTTTGTCGGCTACCAGACGAACCGCGAGTTTGCGGCGAGGCTCGGGGAGCCTCACAGCATGGGCAACTGCCGCGCGGACGGTTGGAGCAACCTGCCGATGATCCGGATCACGAACCTGAGCTTGATGCCGGGCGATGCGGAGTTCGACGACCTGATCGGCGGGATCGACAACGGCGTGTACATGGCGACGAACAAGACATGGTCGATCGACCAGTTGCGTTATAATTTTCAGTTCAGTTGCGAGATAGGCTGGGAGATCAAGAACGGCAAGCTGGGGCGGATGGTGAAGCATCCCACCTACCAGGGTATCACGCCCGAATTCTGGAACTCATGCGACGCGATCTGCAAGGAGAAGTACTGGACGTTGTGGGGCGTGCCGAACTGCGGCAAGGGCCAGCCCGGCCAGCGCGCGGAGATGTCGCACGGCGCCG
>JAVHLO010000385.1 GCA_031082105.1 Planctomycetota bacterium | reverse complement strand
CGCCTTGTTGTTCAGCGCGAGATAGGTCCTGGCGAGCAGGAGATGGCCGATCGCCTGCGTGGGCGAGCTGTTGGTCGCTTCCTTCAACGTGTCTCTTGCACGGTTGAGATCGCGCTTCTGGAGATAGAGCGCTCCCAGCCCGATCCTGGCTTCGTAGCTGTTGCGGTCGATGCGGAGGGCCTGCTTGAAATCCGATTCGCTCGCGGTGAAATTCTGGAGCTCGAGCGATGCGAGCCCGCGCGCGATGTAGTACTGGATCTTCGCGCCGTCCGCGCTGATGAGCTGCGTGTAGAGCTTCACCGCCTCTTCGTTCCGTCCGGCCTGCCTGGCCTCTTCCGCCTGTTGAAAAAGAGACTCGACATCGGTTTCGGGCTCGTCGCGCGGCGGAGTGGAGTCGCGTAGCCCCGTACCCGGCCCGACGCGACCGGGTTGGGCGGTGCGCAAGTCCCTCGGCGCCGGGGTCATGCCGCCGCGCAACGAGGCGGTGGCGGACAGAAACCGGTCTTCTCCAAAGGTCAGGCGCGTGTTGCTGTCGACGTCAGGGTAGGCCGTCCTGATCTCGCGCTCGATCTCGTCGATGCGCTTGCCGGAGCTGGGATGGGTGCTGAGGAACTCTTCCAGCGCGGACGCGTCGCCGCCCTCTTCCTGGATGATCTGCATCACCTGCGCCATCGCGAGCGGGTTGTAGCCGGCCTTGTGCATGTAGCGCAGGCCGAGGTTGTCCGCCTGGTACTCGTCCTGCCGGCTGAACCCGTTGCTAATGAGCCCGTAGACGACTCCGACCACAGCGGAGATGGTCTCTGCGTCGCCTGAATCCTCATCGCCGCCGGTTGCCAACGACGTGGCCACCTGGGCGAGCAGGCCGACCCCGATTGCGCGGCTGAGCGCCACCGCGCTGTGTCTTGCAGCCACGTGGCCGATCTCGTGGCCGAGCACCGCGGCGAGCTGCGCCTCGTTCGACATGCGTTGAAGCAGGCCGGTGGTGACGTAGATCCTGCCGCCCGGCAGCGCAAACGCGTTTATCTGGTCGGAGTTGACGACGGAGAACCTGTAGGGGACCGTCTGGCGTTCCGACTGGGCGGCCACGCGGCCGCCGACGTCCTGGACGTATGTTACGACCGACGCATCCCGGTACACGCCGCCATACTGTCCCTCAACGTCGACCGCGACGCCCTCGCCGAGCGAGATCTCCTGTTGGTCGTCGATGATGATGAACTGGCTCTCGCCGGTGACCGGATTGATCTGGCAGGACGTGATGGGGACGACTGCGAAGGCGGAAAGCAGTACACACAGTATCGCGGCGGCGAGCGATGCAAGGCGTGTGCGTTGTCTCATGACGTCTGAACCTCCAATGGGTGTTGCGTTCGTGCATGCGTATGTGCGTACGCCCGCTTCCACTCACTCACGCTCGCACGCACTCACGCACTATATCACGCGCTCGCGCGTTGTGTCAAGGATTCCGGCGCAGCTCCGCGAGGCACTTCGTGGCGGCGGTGATCGCCGGCTCGTCGCGCGCGACATCGATCCATCTCAGTTCGCGGAAGCTGCGGAACCAGGTCATCTGGCGCTTTGCGAAGTTGCGTGTCTTCTGTTTGATCCGCTCGCGGGTCTCGATCTCGCCGCAGTCGCCGTGGACCAGGTCGATGACCTCCTTGTATCCGAGCGCCTGTGTGGCAGTACGGCTCAATCCGCCCGGCCGGCCGAGTAGCGTCTTGACCTCTTCGACCAGTCCGCGGTCGAGCATCCCGTCCACGCGCCGGTTGATTCTCTCATAGAGGTCGTCCCGGTCGCGGCGCAGACACACGGAGACGAACGAACCCGGCCGCACGAGGGGCGGAGCGGTGCGCGCGAGGAATTCCGAGAATTTCACGCCGGTGGCGTGGAAGACCTCGAGTGCGCGCGTCGTTCTCTGCAGGTCATTCGGGTGGATGTTCGCGGCTGCCGCCGGGTCTACGCGCGCGAGCTCGTCATGGAGCGCAGGGCTGCCTCTTGCTTCGCCCTCGGTTCGGAGTTCACCCCTGATACCGGCGGGTATTCTTGGTGTCGTGACCAGCCCCTCGGTCAGGCGCTTGTAATACAGGGCCGTCCCGCCGACGAAGAAGGCCTGTGTACCGCGCGCGTAGATTTCCGCAAGGACGGCGGCCGCCCGATGGAGATAGTCTCCCGTCGAGAAGGGATCGCCCGGTTCCACGATGTCGAGCAGGTGATATCGAACCTCCTTTTGCCGCCCCAGGGACGGCTTTGCCGTGCCGATATCGAGTCCCCTGTAGACCTTCATCGAGTCGAGCGAGATCACCTCGGCCGGCAATTCGCGCGCGAGCAGGTGCGCGACCTCGCCCTTGCCGCACGCCGTGCAGCCGAGCAGGAACAGGATATCGGGATTTTCTTTCATTTGCTTGACAGCAGCGGACAACTTGACTACAATGTGTCCCAGTCTTGGTTTTCCGCAGAGACGCGGAGACACAGAGGAAACCGGGAATGGAAAAATCCAGAATCTGGCCCGCAAAGGGGGGTAGAAGCCAGATCATCGACGAACTGCTGCCGGGGCGCATGCTCTCGGCGATGTTCGAAGAGTTCGAGCTGGCGGCCTACCAGGCGATACTCGTCGCGTCACCGACCCACGCGGGGGCGCTCATCGCGCTGGGCCACCTCTACACGAGGATCGGCCGGCACGCGAAGGCGCTCGAGATCGACAAGGTGCTGATCGCCCTCTATCCGGACGACCCGATCTGCAGGTACAATTTCGCCTGCAGCCTTTCAAACCTCGGTCACATCGAAGAGAGCCTTAGCGCGCTTTCCGAGAGCATCAAGCTCGGGTACCGCGACTTTGCCTACATGGAAAGCGATCCGGACCTCGAGAACGTGCGCAAGGACCCGCGGTTCAGACAGCTCGCGGACCACTGGAGCAAGTCGCGGCTGTAGGCCCGCGCCATTGACTAGTCCAAGCTGTCTGTCATGATTTCTTCCGAATCCACGTAACGCCGGCGGTTTGCCGCGACGGAAACACGGATTTCACAGATTCTCCTCCCCAATCGAAATCCGTGGAATCTGTAGAATCCGTGTTCCTTCCCTGCGGTTTGCCGATACTCCCTGGAAACGCTATCCGGAAAAAACTACGAAGAGTAGCTAAGTTCAGGATGATACAAGGGTGATTCCTCAGCGGCATCCGACATCCGCGCTACACTTCGAAATCGAGCATCGCGGCAAGCTGGGCGCGCAACGCCTCCAGTTCGTTCGGTGAGACGTTCGGCACGACGATCTGCACCTCGGTCCCATCTCCAGCGCGGCGTAATGTCCAGTGTTCCACACCGTCCGCGTGGTTCGAGGCGATCTGCTTCAGAATCCGTTTCCTCATGAGCGCGAGGGCGAGGAGGAAGAGCGTCTTTTCCTTCATCGGGTCGAGCCGCTCAGTGGCCAGCAGGTTGTCGAAGAACTGCTTGAGCCGCGGCGTGGCATCGGGTGGCTTCTCCTCCGGCTTGGGCACCGTGCGGCGCCAGAAAGAGAAGACCTTCTCGCTTCCGCTCGGATGGCAACCCGGACAGCGGTCGAGCCGGATCAGGCCCGTCTCGCTGTACTCGAGTGACGAGACGACCTCCGACCCGCCCGCGAGCTCTTTTCCGCAGACGGCGCATGCCTTGCCTTGCTTGTTAACGGTCCAGGCCATCGTGTCTCGATTTCGGATTTTGCACGGGGACTCGCGGCGACAACCCCCTGAATCCCCCTTTGCTAAGGGGGACTTGCGGACAACCCCCCA
>JAVHLO010000384.1 GCA_031082105.1 Planctomycetota bacterium | reverse complement strand
GTGCCAACAGCAGATACATAGTCTCTACATAACACCTGTGGGCCGCGAAGTCGCGGCCTAACACCCCAGCGCTCGAATCGGCGCAAGTCTTGTGAATGCAGATCGTAGCGGACTGCACAACACCTTGGCCGGCGTGATATATGGTTTCCACATAACACGCCAGGGTAGCTCCCCCTGCAGGTCCTCCACAGGAAAGAGCCGCAGGGAACTCCAGTCCGCGTGCCGACGGGGCAGTCACGCGCGCTGTCCCGAAGGGACGCACGATAATAGCCCACCGATTCATCGGTGGGTTGCGAAGTCGGTCCAAGTCTCGCAAGTTCCGTAGGGACGACTGAATTCATGTTGAGAAGAAACCGTGCTTTCCATTCTCAGCCACCCCCATTGCCGCAAGGCGTGGTCGCACCGACCGGACTCTCACCCGGATCAGGCACGTACGCACGCGCACCTACGCGCGCGCGGGCTCACGCACCGAGGACCAGCCCGAGCACCCGCGCAAGCCGTACGGGATCGTGCCTGATGAAATGCGGTCCGGCATGCATACGGCCTGTGCGCGCCCTTCCAAGCCGGGCGAGCGCCTTGCCGGACGGGTTGCCCACCATGTCCGCGTGATGCGCGACAATCCCGCCCGAGAGAAGCTCGTCCGGCACCATCGAACACCCCCTCGCGCGGTAGTATTCGAGCAGCCTTTCGGTCGGTCTGGCTGTGTTCACGATCACGTCTGTCGGCGTCCGGCCGAGGTACGTGCTGAGTTCATCAACGTGGTCCGCCAGCGTGAACCCGTCCGTCTGGCCCGACTGAGTCATTATATTCGCAACGTACACGATGCGCGCCCCGGACCCGGCCAGCGCCTCGCGCATCCCGCGCGCAAGCAGCACCGACACGATCCCCGTCCGGAGCGAGCCCGGCGCGACAACGACCACATCGGCATTGCGCGCAGCCGCGACCGCCGCAGGGTGCGCATCCAGCCGCGGCGTGTGGAACAGACAGCGGATCTCCGTCCTCGGTTTCCGCTTGATGATCTGCCATTCGCCGCGGATGATCTTGCCGTTCACGAGTTCTGCGCAGATATCGCCGGATTCGTCGGAGACGGGGACAACTCGAACCGCGAGATTATCGCCACCGCGGGCGCCTCTCCCTCCTCTACAACACTCGTGCTCGTGCTCTTGCTCTTGCTCGAGCTTCAGATCGACCGCGCGCATCGCCTTCGTTTCGTACATCGTCGGCCACTGGAGCTGCTTCCACCAAGGGCAGCTCAGTGACCCTGGCACGCCGTTCCCCGTGCCGAGCGGTGAGCCCAGCGCGGCGGCGGCCTTGACGAGCGAACCGCGCCGCACCGTCTCGGTCGCGAGCAACAGGTTGCCGAGGCACACGCCTTTCAACCGCCCACGGCTGAACCGGAAATCGAGCAGGCCTGCAAGGAGCGGATTGCGCGCCGCCGCAACAAGACACGCGCGCGTGTCGCCGACCTGCGGGACGCCGAGCTCTTTTCGCAGAAGCCCGCTGTGCCCGCCGTTGTCCGTGACGCCGACGATCGCGCTGACGTCCAGCCGCATGCGCGCGGCGCCGGCCACGTGTGCCAGCGCCTGCAGCACCACGGCCTGGCCCGTGCCGCAGCCGATCGAGGCAATTCGCAGTGGGTTCATACTTGGCATTGTCGCCGATACTCAACCGCAGATGATCTCACCGTGCGAGCGCCGCCGCCGGCATATTCTCATCACCTCGGGCCGTTGATCAATGCCGCCGCGTAGCCGGCGCCGAAGCCGTTGTCGATGTTCACGACCGTCACACCCGCCGCGCACGAGTTCAGCATCGTCAGGAGCGGCGCAACGCCGCCGAAGCTCGCCCCGTAGCCGATGCTCGTCGGTACCGCGATCACCGGACGCGACACCAGCCCTCCCACGACGCTCGGCAACGCACCCTCCATCCCGGCCACAACGACGAGCACGTTCGCCTTCTGGATCATCCGCGTGTGCGCGAGCAATCGGTGCAGGCCCGCGACACCGACGTCGTACAGCGTCTCGACCTTTGCGCCGAGGATCTCGGCGGTCACGCGCGCCTCTTCGGCCACAGGGATATCGAGCGTTCCGGCCGCGATGACCATCACGAGCCCCTTCCCGCGCCTTGCGCGGTCACGGCGGACGGTGATCGCGCGCGCCTTCTCGTGGAACACCGCCTCCGGCGCCACCCCGAGCACGGCCTTGTGTTGCGCCTTGTCCGCCCTGGTGGCGAGCAACCGCTTCGCGCCCGAACGGAGAATCGTTGCGGCGATCGACGCGACGATCTCGGGCGATTTGCCCTGGCAGAAGATCACCTCGGGAAAACCGCAGCGCAACCCGCGTTGCGTGTCCACGTGCGCGTCGCAGATCGCCTGGAACGGCATTGCGCGCAGTGCGCGCAGCGCCTCGCGGGGCTTCGTTGCTCCCCTTGCGACCGCCTGCATAAGCTTTTGGACCTCTTTCTCGGTCACCGCAACGGCACCTCAAATGAACTCTCCCGGATCCCATCCCCCACGATGCTTTCGCCGTGCTCGTGCTCTTGCTCGTGCTCCAAATCGAGTGCCTGCTTCCTGTTCGTTTCGTGTTTCCTCGCCCCCCGGCGCCACCGCACACAGGCGGGACGCCTGTGCTACACTACCCGCCCACTGCCTTCTGCCTGCGCCTACTGACGGCAGCTACCGCCACGTCGGCACGGCATCGAGGTAGCGGTCAGACACGCGGCCCACGCGTGCCAGCGCGGTGGCGAGCCCCGCGACCATCACCGCATTGTCCGTACACATCGCGGGCGGCGGCAGGATCAGCGGCATACGCTCTTCCGCGCACTCCTCGGCAAGCCGCGCGCGAAGCCGCTTGTTCGCGGCAACCCCGCCGCCGATGAGCACCGTCCGCGCGCCGGTTCGCCGGGCCGCTTGAATGGTCTTCCTCACGAGCACGTCGACGACCGCCTCCTGGAAACTCGCGGCGATATCGCCGACGCTGTGCGTGGTGATGTTCCGCCCTTTCTTCTGCGCGTTCCTGCCCTTGCACAGGTAGAGCACGGCGGTCTTCACGCCGCTGAAGCTGAAATCGAGCGAATCGCGGCCAAGGTAGGTGCGCGGGAACTTGATCGCCGTGGGAGAGCCCTTCTCGGCCGCCTTCTCGATGGACGGCCCGCCCGGGTATTCGAGCCCGAGTATCGCCGCGACCTTGTCGAACGCCTCGCCCGCAGCGTCGTCCATCGTGCCGCCGAGCAGGTCGAAGGTCGTCTCGTCAGCGACCCTGTACAGGCTCGTGTGTCCGCCGGAGACGACGAGCGCAACCGCGGGGAAGCGGACCGCGGCCTCGTTTCGAACCGTCGGCGGCTGGAGTTGCCTCCTACAGTCTTGTGCTCCGAGCGCCGAGATCTTTGCTTCTTGCCCTCGCGCCCACATGATCGCGCCGTAGGCGTGAGCGAGTACGTGGTTGACGCCGACGACGGGCTTGTCGAGCGCGACGGCGAGCGCCTTGGCCGCGGAGACTCCGACCAGCAGCGCGCCGACCAGGCCGGGCGTGTTCGAGACGCCGATCAACTCGATGGCGGCAAGGTCCGCACCGGCCTCCGCCAGTGCGCGCTTGATGATCGGCGTGATTCGCTCGATATGCGCGCGGCTTGCGAGTTCGGGGACGACACCGCCGTACTGCCTGTGGATGTCCTCTTGCGACGCGACGATGCTCGAAAGCACGTCGAACCCGTCGCGCACGACGGCCGCGGCGGTCTCATCACAGGAGGTTTCTATTCC
>JAVHLO010000383.1 GCA_031082105.1 Planctomycetota bacterium | reverse complement strand
CAAACCGCAGAATATCATGATCGACAAGAGCGGCAAGCCGATCGTCATGACTTCGGGCTTGCAAAGTCCGTAAAGGGCAAGTCGTCGCTCACGATGTCCGGCATGGTGCTCGGCACGCCCAGCTACATGGCGCCCGAACAGGCGGCCGGCGACCTGCGCCACGTGGGCCGCTGGTCGGATGTGTACTCGCTGGGCGCGACGCTCTACGAGCTGCTCACGGGCCGCCCGCCGTTCGAGGGCAAGACTCCGTTCGAGGTGCTCGCAAAGGTCGCCAACGAAGACCCCGTGCCGCCTTCCACGCGCGCGCGCGGGATCCCGCGCGACCTCGAGACTGTCTGTCTGAGGTCGATGGAAAAAGACTGGTCCCGCCGCTACAAGACCGCGAAGGAGTTTGCGGACGACCTCGGCCGGGTGCTCGCGGGTGAACCGATCCATGCGCGTGCGATCTCGACGATGGGCCGGCTTGCGAAGCGGGTCAGGAAGAACCGCGCAAAGCTGGCGCCGTTCGTGGTTGCAGCTGTGCTCATCGTCGCCGCAGTCGTCGTCTGGCTCGTGCTCGCCGCGCGAAAAGAGCGCGACTACGTCGAGGCGCGCCGCAAGGCGGACACGGCCTGGGCGGAGTCGAGATTCAACGATGCACTCGGCCTCTATGCCCGCGCCAGCGAGTTGAAGCCGGAGGACAAGGAGGCGTCGGACAGGATCGCCGAATGCAAGCGCAAGCTGGACGAAGAGCGCGACTCGACCATCGCGCGCCAGAAGCTCGCGGAGATGCGCCGCAAAGAGGAAGAGGCCGCGCGCATACGGGAGAAAGAGATGCGCGAAAAGGCCGAAAAGGAATTGCGCGACCAGGAGGCGGCGACCGCGAACGCCCGCGAGGGTCGCACAAAGGCCGAGCCGTTCTATGCCAAGGGAAAACAGGACCTCGACAACGCGGCCAAAGACCTCTACCGGCCCGGCGCCGACCTCGTCCAGATGCGCGCGCGGCTGAAGTCGGCGGTCGATTCACTCACGGAGGCCGTCAACCTCTGTGCGACGTTCCACGAGGCGCTTACCGATCGCGGACGTGTCCACGTGATGCGGTTCGACTACGACGCGGCGGAAAAGGATTTCGACAAGGCCATCGAGTCCGCGCGGGACTACCTCCCCGCATACGTCGAGCGCGCGAGGCTCAATATCCAGCGGTACATCGAGGCTTTGCTCGACCTCGGCTGGATCACGTCGCCCGAGGTGACGGCCCGGTTCGAGGATTTCCGCGACAAGGCGGCCCGCGATTTCGAGAAGGCCATCGAGCTCGGCGCGGACCACCAGAAAGCGGCGTTCCGCGCATTCGTGGCGTTTGCCGAGAGAAGACTGAGCGATTGCGTCTCATATTGCGATGAAAGCCTCCAATCGAACCCTTCACAGGAGGACGTGCTCAAGCTGCGCGGCGATGCGAACCACTTCACGTTGACGGGCCAGGCGGGCAACCTCTCCGGCGTACAGAAGGGGTTTGCGGAAAAGGCCGTTGCGGACTACACCGCCGCGCTGGGGCTTCGGTTCAACTTCTACGAGGCCCATCTCATGCGCGGGTACGACCATTTCTTTCTCGGCATGTTCGACAACGCGAAGACCGACTACGAGTCCGCGCTCAAGCTTCGTCCGGACGACCCGCTCGCGTGCTGGTTCATGGGCACGTACTACAGCAGGAAGTCGGAGGGCGGCGACGCCGCGGCGGACAAGACCGCGATCGAGTGGTTTTCCCGGGGGATCGAGCGCAAGCCGGACTCGTTCATAAACCTCATCAACCGTGCGGTGTCGTTTGGCAGGCTGGGCGAGTACGAGAAGGCGATTGCGGACCTCGGGAAGGGGCTGGAGATCAACCCGGCGCACGCGCACGGGTGGTACTTGAAAGGCGCCATTTACGGCCGGCTCCGTCGGTACGAAGAGGCGCTCGAGGCGCTCCAGAAGGCCGTCGGCCGGGATCCCAACTTCCCCTCCGCCTGGTACAACATCGGCGCAATCCTGATGAACCTGGGACGCGAAGAGGAGGCACTGCCCGCGTTCGAGCGCGCGATCAAGGTCGGCGCCACGAACCGCGCGGAGATCGAGAAGCTCATCGAGAAGATCAAGAAGGACCTCGGGAAGTAGTTTCGATTTCGGATTTGCGATTTCGTATTGCGGATTTGTGGGAGGCGGAGTGATGCGGCAGAATAGCCACTTAACCACAGATTTCACAGATTGCACAGATTTGGCCTCGAGTCTCCGTCTGCAATGCACTCTGTGAAATCTGTGTAATCTGTGGTTTTGGATTAGGATGTCTGAAATCATGAAGAAGGACACACAGAGCGAACTGAGGTTCGCCACGCGGGCGATCCACGCGGGCCAGGAGCCGGACGCGTCAACGGGCGCGGTCGTCATCCCGATCCATCCGAGCTCGACTTTCCTTTTCGACGCGCCCGGCAAGCCCGGCGCGTACGAGTATTCACGTACGCAGAACCCGACGCGCGCAGCGCTCGAGGAGTGCATCGCCTCGCTCGAGGGCGGCTCCAGGGCCGTCGCGTTCTCGAGCGGGTGCGCGGCGATGATGGCCGTGCTCAACCTGCTCGTCGCGGGCGACCACGTCGTCGCAGGTGACCAGCTCTACGGCGGCGCGCTCAGGCTGTTCAAACACCTCATCGAGCCGCGCGGGATCGCGTTCGAACACGTCGATACGCGGAACGTCGGGAACATCATGGCCGCGATCAGGCCGAACACGAGGATGGTCTGGGTCGAGACGCCGACGAACCCGGTCATGCGCATCGTGGATATCCAGGAGACGGCGCGGATCACGAAGGGCTGTGGCGTGTGGTTCGTCGTCGACAACACATTCGCGACGCCGTATTTCCAGCGGCCGCTCGAGCTTGGGGCGGACATCGTAGTCGAGTCGAGCACGAAGTACTTCGGCGGCCATTCCGATCTGGTCGGCGGGGTATGCGCGGTGAACGACGCGCGGCTTGGCGAGCGGCTCGCGTTCTACCAGAACGCCGCGGGCGCGGTGCCGTCGCCGTTCGATTGCTGGCTGCAGCTTCGCGGGATCAAGACACTGCACGTGCGGATGGAACGGCACGCGGCGAATGCGCTCAAGGTCGCGTCATTTCTGGAGAAGCACCCGCGGGTGGCGCGGGTCTACTATCCGGGGCTGCGAAGCAGTCCTCAGTACGCGACGGCGCGGAAACAGATGTCGGGCTTTGGCGGGATGGTGTCGTTCGAGGTTAGGGGGACGGACAGGGACGCAATGCGCGTTGCGTCCGCGACGAAGGTCTTCATGCTCGCGGAGAGTCTTGGCGGGGTGGAGTCGCTGATCGAGCACGCGGCGACGATGACGCACGCGAAGATCTCGAAGCCGGAACGGGCGCGGGGCGGGCTTGCGGAGACGCTCATCCGCCTGTCGGTCGGGATCGAGGACGCGGCCGACCTCGTTGCCGATCTTGATCGCGCGCTGGGGGTGCTGTCGAAGAGGAAGGGCAAGCGGCGGCGTTGAGGGGTGATCGGGTGAAAGGGTGAAGGGGTGAGAGGGTGAAGGGGACACGGGGACGCGGGGACGCGGAGACGCGGGGACACGCGGACGGGCGGGAATCCAGGAGTCCTCAACCGGAGCTGCCTCCTACAGGCGCGCGATCGGTCGGCAGCTGGAGCTGCCTCCTACGGGCGCCTACTCGCACGCCTTCTTGAGCATCTTCACGAGATCGTCCGCCGAGATCGCTTTCTCGGAGAAGCCGCGTACCTTGCCCCTGTCGTCG
>JAVHLO010000382.1 GCA_031082105.1 Planctomycetota bacterium | reverse complement strand
AAGGCCGCAGCCGCGATCCCGACCGCAGTCGGGGCCCCTTTGCTAAGGGGGACTCCCGCGGCCGCCATCAGTATACACAAGACCGCCCGCATAGTCAAACAGTTTGCGCGTGGAACCGGACAGATCCGAAGAGAAGTCGGGACAAAAAAAGAACAGGGGCGACCGATTGGTCGCCCCTGTCGCCACGTTGTTGCGAGTCGGCGAGTCTATTTCACCTCACTGGAATCGTGAGTGCGCAAGTCCGTAACTGCGTGGCCGCATGCATACGCCTGCAGGCGCGCGCGCCTGTCCGCACGCACGCAGTCACGAACTACTTCGCATCGAACTCCGCGTCGATGACGTTGTCATCCTTCTTCTTTTCACCGCCCTTCTCTTCGCCGCCGCCGCAGCTTCCGCAGCCATCCTTGGCCGGGCCGCCGCCGCCCCGTTTGCGCGCGGCCTCCTCGTAGAGCTTCTGGGCCATCGTGTGGCTCGCCTTCGTCAGGGCTTCGATTGATTTCTTGATATCCTCAACGCTCTCTTTCTCCTTCACCTTGCGGAGCTCGGCGAGCGCCTCTTCGATCCGCTTTTTCTCGTTGGCGTCGATCTTGTCGCCCATGTCGGCCATGGATTTTTCGGTCGCATAGATGAGCTGGTCGGCCATATTGCGCGCCTCGGCGACTTCGCGGCGTTTCTTATCCTGACCGGCGCTCTGTTCGGCCTCCTTGCGCATGCGGTCGATGTCCTTTTCCGTAAGGCCCGACGATGCCTTCACGGAGACGGATTGCTGCTTGCCGGTGGCGAGGTCTTTGGCGGACACGTTCAGTATCCCGTTGGCGTCCAGGTCGAACGAGACCTCGATCTGCGGCACGCCGCGTTGAGCGGGCGGGATGCCGCCCAGCCTGAACCTGTCGAGCGTGCGATTGTCGCCGGCCATTTCGCGTTCGCCCTGCAGCACGTGGATTTCCACTTCCGTCTGGCTATCCGCGGCGGTCGAGAACACCTCCTTCTTGCTGGTCGGGATGGTGGTGTTCCGTTCGATGAGCCTGGTGAACACCCCGCCGAGCGTCTCGATGCCGAGCGAGAGCGGGGTGACGTCGAGGAGCAGGATATCTTTCACGTCGCCGCGCAGGACGGCGCCCTGGATGGCGGCGCCGACCGACACGACCTCGTCCGGGTTGACGGACCTGTTGGGTTCGCGCTTGAAGAATTCGCGCACGAGGCTCTGCACCTTCGGGATGCGGGTCGATCCACCCACGAGCACCGCCTCGTCGATATCGGTGGGCTTCAGCTTCGCGTCGGCAAGCGCCTGCTCGCACGGCCCGAGCGTCTTGAGGAACAGATCCTTGCAGAGCTCCTCGAGCGTGGCCCGGGTGATGGTCAGCACGAGATGCTTCGGCCCGCTCGCGTCCGCAGTGATGAACGGCAGGTTGATGTCCGTCTGCATCGCGGTGGAGAGGTCGCACTTCGCCTTCTCGCAGGCCTCTTTCAGGCGCTGCAGGGCCATCTGGTCTTTCCGGAGATCGATCCCGTACTGCTTCTTGAACTCATCCGCGACATAGTTGATCACCCGCTGGTCGAAGTCGTCGCCGCCGAGGTGCGTATCGCCGTTCGTCGAGAGCACCTCGACGACGCCGTCGCCGACCTCGAGGATGGAGACATCGAATGTCCCGCCGCCGAGGTCGTAGACGGCGATCTTGTGACTGCCCTTCTTGTCGAGGCCGTAGGCGAGCGCCGCTGCGGTCGGCTCATTGATGATCCGTTCGACCGTCAGCCCGGCGATCTTGCCGGCGTCCTTCGTCGCCTGCCGCTGACTGTCGTTGAAGTACGCGGGGACGGTAATGACCGCGCGCGTCACCTTCTCGCCGAGGTACGCCTCCGCGGTCTGCTTCAGGTCCTGCAGGATCATCGCGGAGATCTCCGGCGGATTGTAACGCTTCCCGCGAATTTCGACGGACACGAGTTCGTCCTGCGCCCCGACGACCTTGTAGGGGACCATCTTTTCCTCGACGCCGACCTCCGCGCGCCGTCTTCCCATGAAGCGCTTGATCGAGTAGACCGTGTTGGTCGGGTTAGTAACAGCCTGTCTCTTGGCGAGCCAGCCCACGAGCCTTTCGCCCTTCTCGGTGAATCCGACCACGGACGGTGTAAGCCTATGCCCTTCCGCGTTGACGATTACCATCGGTTTGTCACCTTCCATGACCGACACGACAGAGAAGGTCGTGCCCAGGTCTATGCCGATGATCTTTGTTGATTCAGCCATTGCAGTCACCCCAAAATGTTGTGTTCAGCTCAAACTCCGTGAAGCGACTGCGCAAAAGCTGTGCCAGGAACCGAGGCGGCGTGGGGAGTCTTATTGTATTGACGTTCAAACATTAGCGACACGGCGCCGGTCAGCGGTCACTGTCCATGACGGGGCTACTGACAAATTGTCACCTGCCGGGATGGGGTGATGGGCCGCAGCTTCGGTGCACGGCTGCTGTGGTGAGGATTGCTGACGAGCAGAAGCAAGAGAAGGATGAAGTGGAGGAGCAAGCACAGGAGCGAACGCAGTCTGGCGAGCGTTCATCCGCCCCGCGCGGAACAGGACGCGCGCAGTTTTTTCCGGATGGTACAATTTCCTTGACTACCGGACTCACAATGAATAGAATCACCATTTTGGACGGGGGATCCTGTCAGCCGTCGGCTTGCCTTTGGAGGAGGATTGATGGTTGTCGAATTGAACAAGCTGCTGCAGTTGGTTGTCGAGCACAACGCCTCGGACCTTCATCTCGCCGTCGGGCTGCCGCCCACGGTGAGGCTTCACGGCAGGCTTCGCCCGCTGAAGAACCTTCCTCCGCTGACACCCGACGACACGGTCGCGTTCATGAAGGCGATCACGTCCGAGCGCTGCCAACAAGAACTGAAGGAGAAGGGCGGCAGCGACTTCGGATTCGCATTCGAGAAGAAGGCCCGCTTCAGGGTGTCCATCTACATGCAGAAAGGATGCGCGGGGCTGGCCCTGCGATTGATCCCGTCGAAGTTGCTGTCGTTCGAGCAGATCGGTCTGCCTCCCAGCGTGAAGAACCTCCTTTTTAAGCCGCGCGGACTGATACTTGTCACAGGCCCGACGGGCTCCGGCAAGACCACAACGATGGCGACGATGGTGGACTTCGTCAACACGGAGACGGACTGTCACATCATCACGATCGAGGACCCGATCGAATACTATCACGACCACAAGAAATCGATCATCACGCAGCGCGAGCTTCACGTCGACATCGGGTCGTTCTCGCTGGCGATCACGAAGGCGCTGCGAATGGACCCGGACGTGGTGCTCGTCGGCGAAATGAGAGACCTCGACACGATCCAGACTGCGATCACGGCGGCCGAGACGGGCCACCTCGTGTTTGCGACGTTGCACACAACGGGCGCGGCGCGGACGATCAACCGAATCATCGACGCGTTCCCGCAGGAACAACAGGAGCAGATCCGCGCGCAGCTTGCGACTTCCGTTGTCGCCGTCATTTCGCAGGTGCTCCTGCCGCGCGCGGACCAGCCCGGCGTCGTCGCCGGATTCGAGCTCATGATCATGACCCCCGCCATCGAACACCTGATCCGCGAGAATCAGACTCACAAGATCATCTCCGCGATCCAGACCGGCGCCAAGCAGGGAATGATACTCCTGGACGACTTCCTGTTCCAGCTCTTCATCCAGAAGAAGATCGACTATCAGACGATGATGGGCTCGTGCCAGCAGCCGAACGACGTGCAACAGAAGGTCATGGAGTACACGCAGCAACAGGCGGCCATGGC
>JAVHLO010000381.1 GCA_031082105.1 Planctomycetota bacterium | reverse complement strand
ACAGTCCAAACCGCGCCGGGGTTTCCTCCTTCTGTCGCCCGGACGGGGGGACAATCGAAGACGAACCGCGGCGCGACACGGTCATACCTGAGACGCAAGAACGGACCACCACAGAGACACAGAGTGCACAGAGAAGAGAACAGCGGGATTGCCACTAGTGATTCGTGACAATTCGGATTCCGGGTAGCCTGTCGTCTACCGCTCCCTCACGGTCGCGGCACTGACTCCGGAACTTCAAATGTCATGAACCACCAGTGCCCGGAGGCGGATCGAATCTCAACCACCGAGCTTCCCCTCGTGCTGTTCCATTCAAGCGGTTCTCTGTGTCCTCCGTGGTGAATATCAGATCGTTGTGGCTCGCAACGGTTCGATGTTGCAGCTTCCTCTTCGTTCACGAACAATGCCGCCTACAGCACCGGCAGGTAGTTGTTCAGCTCGTAGTTGGTAATGTGGATCCTGAACCGGTCCCACTCGTACTGCTTGTTCTCGATGAAGTGCTTGAACGTATGCGCACCGAGCGCGCGCTTGACGAGCTCGCTCTGCTCCGTCAATTGGAGCGCCTCGATGAGGCTGCCGGGCAACGAGCCGATCCCGCGCTTCTTCCGTTCTTCCGGCCCCATCTCGTACACGTTCTCCTCGATCGGTTCGGGGGCCGGGTATTTCTTGTGTACGCCCTCGAGCCCGGCCGCCAGCATGACCGAGAACGCGAGGTACGGGTTGCACGCCGGGTCGGGGCTTCGCAGCTCGACGCGGGTCGCATTTTCTTTTCCGGGCTTGTACATGGGGACGCGGATGAGGTCGGAGCGGTTCCGGCGCGCCCATGAAAGATAGACCGGCGCCTCGTAGCCGGGCACGAGCCGTTTATATGAGTTCACCCATTGATTCGTGACCGCGGTGAACGCGCACACGTGCCGGAGCAGGCCGGCGATGAAGTGCTTCGCCATGGCGGACAGGTGGTACTTGTCCTTCGGGTCGAAGAACAGGTTGCGTCCATCCTTGAAGATCGACATGTGCGTGTGCATGCCCGACCCGTTGTGGCCCTGGAGCGGCTTGGGCATGAACGACGCGTGCATGTCGTGCTGCTGGGCGATCTCCTTCACGGTCAGCTTGTACGTCATCACCTGGTCCGCCATGGTGAGCGCGTCCTTGTAGCGGAGGTCTATCTCGTGCTGTGACGGCGCGCACTCGTGATGGTCCATTTCGACTTCGATGCCCATCGCCTCGAGCGCCCTCACCGTCTCCCTGCGCAGGTCCAATGCCTCGTCGCGCGGGAGCAGGTCAAAATAGCCGCCCTCATCGAGGACTTCCGGCCGCTGCTTCGACTTGAAGTAGAAGAACTCGAGCTCCGGCCCGGCATAGAAGGTGTAGCCCAGCTTGGCCGCCTCGGCGAGGTTCTTCTTCAAGATGTAGCGCGGGTCGCCTTCGAACGGCGAACCGTCGGGCTGGCGGATGTCCGCGAACATGCGGCCGACCGCGTCGTCACCGGTGTGCCAGGGGACGATCTGGAACGTCGTCGGGTCGGGGATTGCGACCATGTCGCTCTCATCGATGCGCACGAACCCCTCGACCGATGAGCCGTCGAACCCCAGCCCCTCGTCGAACGCCTTGTCCAACTCGCGCGGAGAGACCGTGAAGGACTTCAGGTAGCCGAGGATGTCGGTGAACCAGATCTTCACGAACTTGACGTTCTTCTCCTTGATCGCCTTGAGTACATCCTTGCGTGTCTGGGTCTTCATCTCGTCAATCTCCAAACATGCGGCCGATCGGCCGCGAAAGCCCGTCCGTTCACGAAACGGGCGAGGAAAACCAGTCTAACGCACAACAGGGCAGCATTATCATTCCCGCGAAAGCGGGAATCCAGAATACCATCTCGGCCCAAACGGTCGATCCGTCGCGGAACGTCAGCCGTTTGTCGATGAGTTTTGTCGGGCGCTCTCGGACCTGTTGCGCGGAAGCGCCCGCGGAGAACGGCTCGAGTTCTACCCGGCGCGGGCGACCGGCTGCTACCGCCTTGCCGCCTTTGCTTCTCGAGCCTTAACATGTATGTGTGTGGAATTCTTGACGGCATGACGCCGTCGCTGGTGCTCGACCGCCGCGTTGACGAAGGCCGCAAACAACGGATGCGCCGCCACGGGCTTCGACTTGAACTCCGGATGGAATTGGACGGCCAGGAACCACGGGTGGCCGGGCAGCTCGAGGATCTCGACGAGGTTGCCGTCCGGCGAAAGGCCCGAAAATCTCGCGCCGGCCCGCTCGTAGCGCTCCCGGTACGCGTTGTTGAACTCGAATCGGTGCCGGTGCCGTTCGAAACAGGTTTCGATCGCGTACGCTCCGAACGCGATCGAATCGCGGTCGAGGCAGCACGGGTACGCGCCGAGACGCATCGTTCCGCCGAGATTGGACACCTTCTGTTGGTCTTCCATCATGCAGATGACCGGATGCGCCGTCTTCGGGTCGAACTCCGTGCTGTTCGCGTTCGAGAGCCCGAGCATGTGGCGTCCGATCTCGATCGTGGCGCATTGCATGCCGAGGCAGATGCCGAAGAACGGGATCTTCTTCTCGCGCGCGTACCTGATCGCCGCGACCTTGCCTTCGATGCCGCGCATGCCGAACCCGCCCGGGACCAGCACCCCCGAGACCCTGGAAAGCAGCGTGTCGCCGCCCTTCGTCTCGATCTCTTCCGCGTCCACCCTGTGGATTTCCACCTTGTACCGGTTGGCGATCCCGCCGTGGGTGAGCGCCTCGTAGATGGACTTGTACGAATCCTGCAGGTTAATGTACTTGCCGACGACGGCGATATCGACGGAGCCGTGCGGGTTTTTCAGGTTGTCGAGCATCGTCTCCCACTCGCTGAGATCGCAGCCATGCGTGCGCAGCTTCAGCTTCTTCAGTATGTGCCGGTCGATCTTCTGGCGCACGAAGGTCTGCGGGAGCTCGTAGATGGAATAGTCCACGTCCTTCTCTTCGAAGACGAGGTCGGGCGTGACGTTACAGAAGAGGCCGATCTTGGCGAGCGCCTCTTTTGCGAGCGGGACCTGGGTGCGGCAGATGAGGATATCGGGCTGGATGCCGAGTTCACGCAGCTTACCGACGCTGTGCTGGGTCGGTTTCGTCTTCGCTTCGCCGCTCGTCTTGAGGTAAGGGACGAGCGTCAGGTGGATGAAAAGCGAGCTTTCGCGCCCGAGTTCGAGTCCGAGTTGGCGGATGGCCTCGATGAATGGGAGGCCTTCGATATCGCCGACGGTCCCGCCAATCTCGACGATGACGACATCGATCCCCGGCTTCGAGAGGGCGAGGATCCTCGATTTGATCTCGTTGGTGACGTGTGGGATGAGCTGGACGGTCTCGCCGAGATACTCGCCGCGTCTTTCACGTTCGATGACGGACCTGTAGACGCAGCCGGTGGTGAAGTTGGACTGGCGGGTGATCTTGGCGCCGGTGAACCGCTCGTAGTGGCCGAGGTCGAGGTCGGTCTCGGCCCCGTCGTCGGTGACGTAGACCTCGCCGTGCTGGTAGGGGTTCATTGTGCCGGCGTCGACGTTGACGTATGGGTCGATCTTCTGGATGGCGATCTTGAGCCCGTGGGATTCGAGGATTCTTCCGATAGCTCCGGTGGTGAGACCTTTTCCGAGTGATGAAACCACGCCGCCCGTGATAAAGATATGCTTCGTTGTAACCACGGGACGGTGAGTTAAACACTTTTCTCCGCGCATGTCAAGAGAAACTGCCCTGCTCTAGAACTTTCTCTTGACAGATCTCGCGGCGCCGTGTACTATTG
>JAVHLO010000380.1 GCA_031082105.1 Planctomycetota bacterium | reverse complement strand
AAAACTTGTCAAACAAAACAAAGTTCTGTCGGATTGTAGCATAGAGGCGCGGAACCACAGAGAAATCTCCGTTCTCATCGCTGACGAATCCGGAAACTCCTTGATTCCCGCGGGATTGTTTGATATACTCGGAAATCCAGGCTCGAATGTCGCGAGCTTTGCGTTTCCCGGTTCCACTTGGAGCAGAAGAAGATGAGCATGAAGAAGGCTGTGTTTGCGGCCGCGATCGCCCTCATCGCATGTCCCTCACTCGGCCTCGCGCAGGGCGAGGTCGACCTGGGCGGGCTCCAGCTCGAGGAGTGCGTGTTCATCTACAAGTCGTCCGAGGCGAAGGTCATCTCGGTCGTCGGCGACTTCAACGGGTGGAACCACACGACGAACCCGTTGACAAGGCGCGGGACCGACGACAGTTGGTCCGCGGTGGTCCGCCTGCGCAAGGGCAAGGTCTACGAATACGCGTTCTGCGTTGACGGCGCCCTCATCCCGGACCCGGCCAACCCCGTGAAGACCTCGGACGGCAGGTACTCGATCTACTTCACGCCCGGCACGCCCGAGAAGGACCCGTCTTCAGTAGGGATCGATTTCGCCGACGCCAAGGCGCTGCCGGCCGTCTTCAGACGCCTTGAGGAACGATTGAACTACCTTACCCAGACACTCTCTTCCCTTTCGCAGCAGATCATCCGCTACAACGATGCGCTGGTCTCCAAGGACGCGCAGATCGAACTGCTCAGGAAAGACTGTGAAAGCCTCCGGCTCGAGAAGGTGGGCATGAGCCGCGACCTGGTCCAGGAACAGGCAAAGCTCGCGGTCGTTACGAAGTCGTACGAAGAGCTTCGCGCGGAGTCGGGCCCGCTCGCGGACAGGCTGCGGGAGGCGGACAAGGTTGCTGATGAGAACAAGCGGATCGCGGCCGACCGGCAGAAGAAACTCAACGACGCGCTGAACGAAAAGTTGACGCTCGAACAGAAGCTGAAAACGGCCGAGGAACGGCTCGCCGCCGCGGAGAAGACGCTGCTCGAAACACCGTCGCGTCCACCCGAGCAGAAGCCGCCGGTCGTTGTTCCGCCCACCGACACCACCACGCCCGGGACCGACACCACGGAACCGCCGCCAACCGACACGACCGCCCCGGCCCCCGGGAGCATCAGCGGCTCGATCATCGTCATCAGCCCGAGGTCCAACCTGGTCGCAATCGATGTGGGACGGCAGGCGGGCGTCGAGCCGAACGACGGGTTCCTTGTCGTCCGCGAAGGCAAGATTATCGCAAAACTCTCGATCGAATCCGTCGACGGCGATGCGCTCTCACTCGCCCGTGTAGCGGCCCCCTACAAGAAGGAAGACCTCAGGCAGGGCGACACGGTCCAGAGCGTCAAGTAGTGCTCGAGTCCCCAAGAATCGCCACGGAGACACGGAGGAGAACAGCGGGAGTGGTCTCCGAATTGCCTTCGCCGATTCCGTCAGAAGACCCGGCCCACATTGGCCGTCTGTCATTGACATTGCGCCCCGCATTCGAGCCCTGCGGGCACTTTCCGCGTTTCTCCGTTTCTCCGTGTCGCTTTGGCCTTGAACAGGACTCGACGATAACGGGAACTTCGCGGCCTTCCGCGCAGTCTAACAGTATGGAGGGGGCGATTTCCGGCGCAAGTGGTCGAGCCGGAACGCCGCCCCAGATTCTCCGCTCTTATGAGATGGAGTCTCCATGAACTGTCCGGAGACACTCGAGCTGCTTTCATCTTACATCGACGGCGCGTGCGACACGCCGCGGACGGAGGCTGTCGCGGCGCACCTTGCGTCCTGCCCCGGATGTCGAGCGGAACACTCCCAGCTTAGCGAGCTCGTTTCAGTGATGCACGCCCTTCCAAAGGTCCCCTGTCCGCCGGAGGTCGCTGCGCGACTCGGCAAGGCGGTTCTATCCTCGATTGACCTGCGCGCGGACCGCGGCCGCGCCGCGGGGACGTTCAAGGGGGTACTGGCCGCCGCCGCCGCGCTCGTCGTCGTCTACGTCGGCGGCATCCTATCGCGGCCGAAAGACGAGGCGGCCGACTACCGTCTCGCGTATCTGGAAAAGGAACGTTCGAATTTCGACGCGATCACCCGGGCAAGCCCCAAGCTGTTCGGGTCGGCTGTCGCCCACAAGGGCGCCCCGCCCCGAGAGCCCGCACGCACTGACGACGACACCCATGCCCTGGCGGTCGCCGGTGAGTCCTCGGAGCACGCACAGAGGCCCGCTGGATCCGACCCGCACGCCGACGACGTCATGGGCGAGACGGAATCCTACGCCACGCGCGCAAAGACGGGCGGGGCCGGGCTACCGCCCGATGCGGCGCAGGTGGTGCTGCACGAAAACGCCGGAAAGCCCCAGGAACACTCGAAGCTCGAGGGCGACCTCGCGGACGCCCGACGGAAGATCGAGGAATCGACCGGAGCGTCGGGGACTACGGATCCCGAAGAATCACAGTTGGTGTCGCGCTCCGGCCGTCAGGACCGGGCACTCAAAGGCGGGTCGAGTGCGCGCCCGCAGACGGTCTTCACGCTCCAGCGAAAGGGACTCTCCGCGCGCGTCAAGGACCCGGCGGCGGCCGCGACGGCGCTCAAGGCCGCACTTGCCGAAAAAAAATACAGCATGACCGACTTGTCCGAGCAGAAAGACGCCGAGAAGCTCGTTGCAGAAAGCGAAGGCGCTGCCGCTCCGCCGGCGAGCCCTTCACCGCCTACGCTCGTCGTTGTGATCCCTGAATCGGATATCTCGTTGGTCAGGGATATCCTGAAGGAGAACGGGTGCGTTTCGTTCGAGGTCGTGGAACTGAAGAGCAGGACCGTCCGGCAGCCGCAGGAGCAGGCTCAACTCGGCAGGCTGGCCATCGCCGACGAGAAGTCGGATGGTTTCGCGCGCGAAGACGAGGACACAACGCAGCCGCAGGAGGCCGAAGCAGAGCCCTGGATCGGCGCGATGCCTGCCGGAGCGGAGGCCGACGCGCAGAAGAAGGAACTGACGGACGCGCCCGGCGCGGACAAGGGGAAGGGGCCCGCAGAGGCGCCGTCAGCACCGGTGCAGCCACCTGCCCGGATGATTGAACTCCGTATCACCCTCGTGCCTGTCGAGTAGCCCGTCCCGCCGTCATGGGCGCGTGCTCATCTTCCCTATGGACACCTAGATCTGTCATTCCCGCGCAGGCGGGAATCCAGTCCCCCGTCTTCCCGGAGTGAGTCCCCCCCACTGTCATTCCCGCGCAAGCGGGAATCCAGCATCTCCATCACGGGACAAGGACTTGCCGGCACGGATGCCGGCGCTCCCAGATGCGGCACGCCGCCCATCGTTGTCATTCCCGCGTAAGCGGGAATCCAGTCGCCACACACTCATCCTTTTTACTGAAAACGCCGATATTCTACTTGACAAAACACAGTCTGCCACTATAATTATTCCCAGAAGGAAGCGAACAAGGACGCGCTGTTTTTGTAGACGCGGGCCGGTAGCATGGCGAACCGGGCCCGCAGGTTTGTGGAATGCCGGCTTGGATCACGAAACTGCACATACTATTGAGTCTCGTACGTGCGGCGCGCGCGCGCGGCGATCGCTTCATGCGCTAGTATCGGTCGTCCTGGCGTGTCTGGTCCTCGCCTCGGGACGCCTCGCATTTGCGGACCAGCACAAGTGGAACGTGAACGGCAACGGGGCCTGGGGCACCGCGGGAAACTGGTCGCCTGCGGCAGTCCCGATCGACGGAGACACGGTGTTGCTCGACCATACCGCGGGCGCCGCGCCAAAGACCATAACCGTGAGC
>JAVHLO010000037.1:12761-14588 GCA_031082105.1 Planctomycetota bacterium | reverse complement strand
CGGTGACACGGAAGTAGTAGACTGTGTTGACCGGCAGTCCGTTGATCTCGAGGAAACTATTCGTTGTTGTTGAGCCGTTGTCGAACCCCATTCCGTTCGTACTGCGGTAGACCTTGTAGCGGTCGGGCGCCGCTGCGACCCAGTCCCAGCCGGGCCATGACGCGCCCACGATGTTGTCCGGCGTCGAGTCCCAATCGAGCCTGACGGTCCCGCCGCCGATGTTGCGCACGCGGAAATTGCGTGGCGGGAGCGGGACGTAGACGGCCTCGATGCCGCCCGCGCCGTCCGCGTCCGCGAAGTACTTCACGATCCCCTTGTACAGGGAGCGGGCGACGAGATGCCTGAATTCGTCTTCATGGAGGAAGTCGTTGTCCGGCGTCTGTTTGTCGTGGAACGCGAGCTCGATGAGCGTGGCCGGCATCGTGTCGACTTCGCGCACCTCGCCGAAGTTTGCCTCCTTCTCTCCTCGATCAACCCAGCTCGGGTAGTTATATCCGTTGGTGTTGCGGACGTGCTCGATGACGCTCCGATGCACGCGCCTCCTCAGATCCGCGCTTCCCGGTGAAGGGCTCGTGTCATGGATGAACGTGTCCGTGCCGGTCCCTCCGCCCGCGTTCGTGTGGATGCTCAGGTAGAGGTCGCCGCCCTGCCAGTCCGCATAGAGCGGTCTGCAGACGACGTCGTCGCTGTTGTCTTCGCCGGTGGAGTAGTAGTTGTAGACCGACGACGGCGCGCCGACGTATTCGAGCCAGTATCGGGACGCCTCAAGGCTGCGCAGCTTGTTGCTGGTCGTGCCGCCGCGCACGATGGAGCCGTTTCCAGCGCCGATCCTGACGGCGTCGGCGATAACGACCTTGCCGGCCTGGCCGGGGCAGTAGTTTGACAGCTCGGCGAACTGCGTCGCGGTCGCTGCGTTCTGGGTCGAGAAGTGGAATTCGCCCAGCCATACCCAGCGGCTGCTCATGCCGGACTGGTCGATGCGGACCTCGGTCGTGCCGCCGGAATGGGTAATGCGGTAGAGCGCGTTGTTTGCGCGGTTCGTGCTCGAGTAGTACCAGACCCAGACGGAATAGAAACCGGCTGTGCTGATCGTCGGGCTCCACCGGGCCATCGCCGTTGTGCCGCCGACGTCGGTGTACGCGTACCTGTACCTGCCGCCGTTGTAGCCGAGTCCCGTGCTCGTCGTCGTTGTCCATGCCCCCTGCGGCTCCGTGTACTCCGGCGCGCCCTGCTCGGGGGTGCTGTCGACCACGACATGGCCGAGCTGCGTGCTTCGTTCACGGCAGTTGAACGCCGTTGCGCCGGCGTTGTAGAGGTATCGCTGGAGGTAGGAGACGACGATCTCGTTGTTGTGGATGTCCTCGATGAGTCCGTAGCAGTCCGGGCGCTGGTAGATCCAGCCCAGAGACGTGTGCCAGTAGTTACCGTGACCGGGGCTGACGTAGACCTTCTTCCGCGCCAATGCGCCGCCGCCGAGCTCGTTGTTCGGGTCGCCGAGCGCGCCGGGCGGCTGCGGCGGAGTGGACGTGTTCGTCTGGGCCAGGAGAAGGCCCGACATGAGCAGGAAACAGAGAATCACAAGTACAGATTTGCGCACCGTCATCCTTCACTCCAATGACAGGATTCCGCCGAAAAAGCGCCCGTTTGTCATGCTAAGCCCTGAGACAAGTTCGGGGCAGGCTTTGTTTCCGAATCTCCCTGTCCGGCGGTTGAGGCAATGCCGTCCCGCTGAAAACGGGATCCTCCTCGAGCGGAAAACAAGTTCAGCATGTCGCTGTAGAGATCGCCGGGAACGGGGCTAGCCCGCATCATTCGTGAACCTTCGAG
>JAVHLO010000037.1:0-12751 GCA_031082105.1 Planctomycetota bacterium | reverse complement strand
CTTGACAGACTATGGCATCAACCCCATCGGCCTGCGCTTTCTTGATTGCGAGGGGGAGAGGGGAAGCGCATGCGCCCCGCTATGAACAACTTCGGCTGGAGAGGATCTCTCTGTGTCCTCAGTGTCTCTGTGGTTTACTTCCGGTTGCGGCCACGCCGCACGTCTACTCCGGCGGCTGCGGGACGGTGTCCTTGGGTTTCTTCTCGGATGGTATCTTGAGAAAATCATTCAGTGGGCGCAGGACGCCCT
Organism: Planctomycetota bacterium; assembly: GCA_031082105.1. Classification (GTDB taxonomy): domain Bacteria; phylum Planctomycetota; class MHYJ01; order JACQXL01; family JAVHLO01; genus JAVHLO01. The sequence continues at coordinate 12,502 of JAVHLO010000037.1, read as the reverse complement.
TCTCGTCCTTGGTCCGCACGTGGAAATTCGCGATCGTCGGCGCAATCTCGAACACGCCGTTGATGACCTCCTGCTGCCACTGGTCGAAGATCTCCGGATGGTTCACAAAGGCCAGCAGTTCGGTAGAGAAGTCCATTGTCACCGACAGCCCGTGGAAATGGGCGGCCAGCAGTTGCGTGTTTGGCGGGAAGTAGTTGCCGCTCAGCTCGCTGATCAGTACCTGCTCGATCATCGTATGGTCGCGGACGAAGTTCTCGATGAATGTCCTGACCACCGGCACGTTAACCGATGCGTCCGGCGGCTTGTCGAGCGGCTCCGAGAAGGGCTGCGTGACCCCGCCGGCGCCGGGGTTGTCGGGGGTGGGAGTTCCACCGGAGGTTGGATTGCCGGTGTTCGGGCTTGTATTGGACGAGTTGTTGCCCGAGGCCGGGTTTGTGTTGTCAGTTCCGCCGCCGGCCGCGTTCGCGCCGGTGTTTTCGGTGCCGGACGAGCCTGTTGCGGGTTTGCCGGAACCGCCGCTGCCGGCCCCGTTCTTTCCGTTGTCGCCGCCGAGCCGGTCCATGACTGAGATTATCGCGAACGACAGCGCGCAGACGCCTGCGATGCCGATCAGGAGTCTTACTCTTCTTCTCTTTTGCGAGGGGCTGGCCATCGTCGTTCTCTTCTGGAGTGGCGATACTTACTCCATTATACGCAGCCGGGCTGCGGAAGTCAAGTACAATGTGCCGTTCGTTGACGCGGTTGGCGATTAATGCTACGGTGTATGGCAGCACTGTGCCGGGATTCGCGAATCGCGCTGACGAGATACCAACGATGAGAATCGCATACAGCACGAACGCCTTTGTGAAGCGCAGCCTGGCCGACGCCCTGCGCGCGGTCAAGGCGCTCGGATTTGACGCGGTCGAGATCGTCGCCGATGCGCCGCACCTCTTTGTGCCCGATGTGCTCCGAGTTGCGCGCGACCCGAGCGTGCCGCCGCGTGACAGGCGGGGCGGCAAGACCGGCAAGGGCCGCCCGCCCTCGGCCGCCGCGGCGCCGGTTGTCCGCGAGGTCGCGGCGCTCCTCGCAGAGCTTGCGCTCCCCGTCTGCAACGTCAACGCGAACACGGCGCGCGGAACTTCTGATGCGAAGGCCGGGTGGACACTCTCTGACCCCAAGACCGACAGCAGGCTCCACGCGGTGCGATGCGTCTGCGGCGCCGTGGAGATCGCGGCCGCGCTCGGCGCGCCTTCAGTCAGCGTGGCCGGCGGGCCGGCGGCGGCGCATGCGAAGCCAGCGGAAGGGCGGATGCTCTTCCTCGATTCGCTCACGCACGTCATCAGGCGCGCAAAAGACCAGCGCGTCCGGATCGGGATCGAGGCCGAGCCGGGCCAGGTCATCGGATGCACGGATGATGTCGAATGGTGTCTCACGCAACTGCCCGACTTCTGGCTCGGCGCGAACCTCGATATCGGACACTGCGTGGTCGCCGGCGAGAACCCCGTCAAGTCGATCCGGAAACTGGCCGGGCGGATCTGGAATGTCCATGTCGAGGACATCCGCGGGAGGGAGCACTTTCACCTCGTCCCCGGGACCGGCGAGATCGATTTCAAGGCGATCGTCGCCGCCCTGGCCGCCGCGAAGTACGACGGCTGCCTGACGCTCGAACTATACACGTACCCCGATGCGCCCGAAGAGGCGGGCAGGAACGGACTCCAGCATCTCCGCGCGCTCGTGGACGCACAAATTGCGGGCGCGAAAAAGCCGGCGCCGGGCTAGGCCGGCTTCTTCATGAGATTCGGTTTTCTGTCATGCCCCGACTCTGGTCAGGGCATCTCCTGCAGCGAAAGGGCGGACACAGGGTGAAGGAAATTCTGAGCCAAGTTCAGAATGACAGGCTGTCCATGCCTTTCCTTGATTCGTGAGTAGTGCCGATTGGGCAACGGTTGTCTTTCTCTTGAACAACTCGAACGGCGCGCGTATAATCTCCTCCCATGCGAATCCTCGTAACAGGCGGCGCGGGCTACATCGGCAGCCACACGGTGCGCGCGCTCGTTGAGCGCGGCGACCGAGTCGTCGTCCTCGATAACCTCTCGACCGGCCATCGCGATGCGACGCGCGGGGCCGAGCTCGTCGTCGGCGATTTACGCGACGGATCCGCCGTGCGCAGGGCGCTCCGGCGATGCCGCGCGGAGTCGGTCGTCCACTTCGCCGCCAAGGCGCTTGTCCCCGAGTCGGTCCGGCATCCGGAAGAGTATTTCGACGTCAATGTCGTCGGCGGGCTCACCTTGCTCCGCGAGATGACACACTATGGCGTGAAGAAGATCGTCTTCTCTTCGTCCGCAGCGGTCTACGGCGAGCCGCGCGCCAGGCTCATTCACGAAAACCTGCCGTACGACCCGATCAACCCGTACGGCGAGACGAAGGCGCTCTTCGAAAAGATGCTCAAGGCCTTCTGTGCCGCCTTCGGGGTCGGATCGATTTCGCTTCGCTACTTCAACGCGGCCGGCGCGGCGCCCGATGGAGCGCTCGGCGAGCGCCATGATCACGAGACGCACGTGATCCCGCTCGTGCTGCGGGCGGCGCTGAACCCGAGGAAGCGGTTCAGCATCTTCGGTACGGACTACCCCACGCCCGACGGCACGTGCGTACGCGATTTCGTGCACGTCTGCGACCTCGCGGACGCGCACATGCTCGCGCTCGGTGCGGTCAGGCCTGGGAAATGCGAGGTCTACAACCTCGGCTGCGGGCACGGCTACTCGGTGCGCGAGGTCGTGGAGACCGCGAAACGCGTGACCGGCCGGCCGATCCGGATCGCGGAAGGCCGCTGCAGACCGGGCGACCCGCCGAGACTTGTGGCGTCGTCACAGAAAATACGGAAGCGGCTCGGCTGGAAACCGCGGCACGCGTCGCTGGAGTCCATCATCCGGGACGCATGGCGGTTCGAGCTGGCGGGACGTCGGTAGGCCGCGCTTTGGAGTGCGGCGGTCGTGCCGCCGCTTTTGCTCCGTGGCGGGGAGGGTTCGAGTCCACTCGGTTCAGAAAGAACACAGTAGCGACAAAGCGTGCCTGAGAGAGGACATGGTGGTTGCTCTCGAGGGTATCTCCCCCTCCGGGGCAAGCAAAAGCGCCGCTGCGAGCGGCGCACTCCAAAATGCGAAAGCGCCACTGCGAACAGCGCACGTCGAAATGGCCACGTGCCGCCGAAAAGATCACTCTTCCCACGCCTTGACGGAATCAAGTGCTGCAATGGACATCGACCAGAAAGGCACATTCTTCATCACCTGCTCGCGAGGGCTTGAGCCGCTTCTCGGCCGGGAAGTGGAGCGGCTCGGGTACGGCGTCGATGACTCCTCCGCGCGCGGCGTCGCGACGACCGCGCCACTGCGCGCGGCCATGCGGCTCAATCTCCACCTCGGCACGGCGTCCGGCGTGCTCTTTCTGCTCAAGGAATTCCGCTGCAAGAGCGCCGACGAGCTCTATAACCAGACGAGATCGCTCCCGTGGGAAGAGATGATCTCGCCGGACGAGTACGTGTCCGTCGTCTCCAGCGTCGACACCGAATCGATCAGCCACACGAACTACCCGAACCTGAAGGTCAAAGACGCGATCGTCGACGCGGTCGCGGCGAAGACGGGTGCGCGCCCGAATTCGGGCCCTGAGCGCGACAACGTCGTCGTCAGCCTCTACTGGAAGGGCGACCGGTGCAGCCTGTACCTGAACACCTCCGGCGGGAAGCTCTCCGACCGGGGCTACCGCATGATCCCCGGCAAGGCGCCGCTGCGCGAGAACCTCGCGGCGGGCATTATCCTTTCGACGGGGTATGACGGCCGGCAGCCGCTGGTGGTCCCGATGTGCGGGACCGGCACGCTGGCGATCGAGGCCGCGCTGATCGGGCAGGGGATTGCCCCGGGGCTTCTGAGGAAGAACTTCGGTTTCTTGCACATCAAAGGTTTCACGACTGACGAATGGCGCAAGGTCCGTCAGCAGGCCGCCGGTCCCGGGGCAGGTGAAGGTCCGCCTGGCGCCGACCGCGCAGGCAGGGGGCCGCTACCGAGAATCATCGCCTCGGACATCGACCCGGAGATGATCGCGGCGGGGCGAAAGAACGCGGCGGCGGCGGGAGTGGGGGAGCTGATTGACTTCGCCGTCTGCGATTTCGCGGACACGCCGATCCCGGCGGAGAAGGGGATCATCGTCGTGAACCCGGAATACGGCATGCGGCTGGGCGAGGTGCAGGCGCTGGAGTCGACCTACTCGCGGCTGGGCGACTTTTTCAAGCAGAAATGCGCGGGCTGGACGGCGTACATCTTCACGGGTAACCCGGCGCTGTCGAAGAAGGTCGGCCTCCGCGCGAGCCGGCGCATCCCGTTCTTCAACGCCAGGATCGAGTGCCGCCTGCTCCGGTACGATATGTACGAGGGGAGCAGGAAGTGACAGTCGGGCATTTGGAGTGCGGTGGCAAGCGAAGCGCGACACCGCTGTTGCTTTCATGGGACCGGAGAGGTTGATGGAAAAAGCGCCGTCGCCGCTTCGCTCTGCCGGCGCACTCCAGAGCGCGGCCTTTGGGGAAGCCTTTGTCGCCCCGGCACCAGTTCCCTCGCCATCTCACGGCCCCTGCATCCATTGTGAAGCCGCGTCACCGACGCAGCTTGACCAGAGCAGGTCGCCGGGGTGGGCCGTAACCACGCTGCCGTCGAACAGTAGAACATTGATCTCGTCGCCACCATGGTTTGAAATGGCATCACACGCAATCGGCCAGTGGGGCTGGGTCGTGTCATCTATGGTGCGTGTAGCGGCAGGATAGCGGTAGTCCAGGGAAGTCGGTCCCGGTATCTTGCCGGTGCGCTTGCAGACGAAGATGCCGTGACAACCAGCTGCCATGGCGTCGCGATTACTCGGCACGTTTCTCAAGTAGTCGAGGAAGTTGGAAACGCCGTTCGTCGGGGGGTATGCGTGTCCCCCGCCGAACTTGTCGACGTAGAGATGCAGGTATAGGCCGAGCTGCTTCAGGTTTCTCACGCAGTCGCTCCTTGGCCTATGCTTCCGGGAACAAATGGCTGGCAGCAGCAGTACGACAAGAAGGCCGGTCAGCACGAAGACCGCAATCACATAGATAAGTACGCGTTTGCTTCGCCCATGGATTCGACTGAATGGCATTGGGTAAAATCCTCAAACGCAACCATGCATTGTTCATCCTATGCGGCAGCCAGATAGCCTGGAAGACTTCTGGATTCCCGCTTTCGCGGGAATGACATGGACGCTTTTGGCTCGAAATCGCCGAAAGTGACACAGACCATTGGCGGCTGCCGGCCTACGCGCTCTCTTTCTCTGCGGAGGCCGGGCGTGATTTTGCGGGGGTGGGTTCGCCGGCCGGGGCGGCGGGCGGGTCGGGGACAATCGGGGCATCGCCTTTTATCATCTTGTCGGTGATGACGTACTTCCGCGGGTCTTTCCTGGACGGAAGGTCATACATGACATCGAGCATGAGGTTCTCGATGAGCGCGCGCAGCGCGCGCGCGCCGGTCTTCTTCTCGATCGCCTTCACAGCAAGCTCGTGAAAGGCCTTCTCCGTGAAATTCAGCGAGGCGTTTTCCATCTTGAAGAACGCCTGGTACTGGCGGACGATGGCGTTCTTCGGCTCCGTGAGGATCTTGATCATCTCTTCGAGCACGAGCGGGCGCACGATGCAGACGATCGGAAAACGACCGACGAACTCGGGGATCATCCCGAATTCGATGAGGTCCTCGGGCTCCACCATCTCGAGCACGTCGCCGAGCGCCCTCTCATCCACGGCCTGGGCGTCGGTCTTGAAGCCGATCGTCTTCTTGCCCGTCCTGCGCGCGATGATCTTCTCGATCCCCTCGAACGAGCCGCCGCCGATGAACAGGATGTGTGTCGTATCGACCGGGATGTACTCCTGTTCCGGATGCTTGCGCCCGCCCTGGGGCGGGACGTTCGCGATCGTGCCTTCGAGCAGCTTCAGGAGCCCCTGTTGAACGCCCTCGCCCGACACGTCGCGCGTGATGGACGGGTTGTCGTGCGTGCGGCCGATCTTGTCTATTTCGTCGATGAAGATGATCCCGCGCTCGGTCCGGGCCATGTCGCCGTCCGCGACGCGCAGGAGTTTCAGGAGCAGGTTCTCGACGTCCTCACCGACGTAGCCGGCCTCCGTCAAAGTTGTCGCGTCGCCGATTGCCAGCGGGACATCGAGTATCTTCGCAAGCGTGCGCGCGAGGAGCGTCTTGCCGCACCCGGTCGGGCCAATCAGCAGGATGTTGCTCTTTTCGAGCTCGACCTCGCTCTCCGGTATCGGGTTGAGCACCCGCTTGTAGTGGTTGTTCACTGCGACGGCGAGCACTTTCTTCGTGTGGTTCTGGCCGATGACGTAGTCGTCGAGTTCGGCCTTTATCTGCGCGGGCACGGGAAGTCTCTTCAGGCTGAACGCGCGCTTGTCGGATTTGCGGACCTTGTCGATGAGCTTGTCACCGGTGCCGAGCATATCGTTGCAGATGGCGATACACGCGATACAGATATTGACTCCGCCGGGTCCGGCGACCATCGAGTCCTCGCCGCGGCTTGGCGCGCCGCAGAAGCTGCAGTTGTTGGTCGGGCCTCGTTTGGTGCCTTTGGCCATTTCTTGACTCCAATTCGTATGAGCCGCTTGCCGGACCGGATCGACTGGGCAAAGAAGCTGAGACTACCCACGCCTGAATTTTAGAATTTAGATTTTGGATTGTCACGGGCCAATCCAAAATCGAGGGGCATCAGCCCCGCCTACGTGCTCTTGCCCGGGCTGGCGGCGGGCCTCGACCTCAACGAATCGAGCACCTCGTCGACGAGTCCGTACTTGACGGCCTCGTCGGGACCCATGAAGAAATCGCGCTCGGCGTCCCTCTCAATCTTCTCGACCGTTTGGCCGGTATGCTTTGCAAAAATCTCGTTGAGCGAGTGCTTGAGGCGCAGGATCTCCTCGGCGTGTATCTTGATGTCGGACGCCACCCCCTGGGTCCCGCCCCAGGGCTGGTGGAGCATGATGCGCGAGTGGGGCAGGGCGAACCGCTTACCCTTCGTCCCGCCGCAGAGGAGCAGCGCCGCCATGGACGCGGCCTGGCCTACGCTGTAGGTGGCGATGTCGCACGTGATGAACTGCATCGTGTCGTAGATCGCCAGGCCCGCGGTCACGGACCCGCCGGGGCAGTTGATGTACAGGCTGATGTCCTGGCTCTTGTTCTCCATCTGGAGAAAGAGCATCTGCGCGATCACGAGGTTGGCGACGTAGTCGTCGATCGGCACGCCGATGAAGATGATGCGATCGCGGAGCAGCCGCGACCAGATGTCGAACGCGCGCTCGCCGCGCCCGCTCTTCTCAAGGACTGTCGGAACCAGGTATTCCACGGCCTCAGCACCTCAAACGGACGACACGAATCGAAAAATCCTTCAGGGCAAGTCGCTATCGCGCGCGAAGAAACCACAGATTCCACAGACTGCCTGGCGCAGCGTAGCCGCAACCAAACCAACCGCAAAGAGCGCAAAGCGAAAAGAGCTCGACCATGCAACAGACCATCGCGCTTTGCGCACTCTGCGTTCTTTGCGGTAAAGAAAACGAGCCGATAGGACAAAGTCCTGCCGGATTGTAGAACGGATCACGCGGATTCTGGCAGACTCAGGCGTCTCTTCCGCTTGCGCAGGGCCAGCCGCGAATCTGTGGTTGGGCGCTACACGAGTCTCTTTGTCTCCTCGCAAAGGGCCACGCCGCCGGCCGACCGCATGGCCTCGCGGACGAGCAACGCCGCGGCATTGACGGTCGCGCCCATCACGTCGTCGGTCTTGAACGACGGATGGCCGATCCTGCAGACGAAGACCGGACCCGTCGCGACCGCGACCGAGTACGTCAGATCGATTTCACCGACGGAACGCTTGCATGTGGCGGCGATCTCGGTCGCGGCAAGGACGGCATCGCGCGGTTTCGCGAACGTGAACAGGATCGCGTCGCCGATGTATTTCCTGATCCTGCCGCGGTGCCTGACGATAATATCGCCCGCCTTCTTCATCATCGTCTGGAGGACTGCGACGGCCTTCCTGGCGCCGAACTTGTCCACGAGCCGCCTCCAGCCGGCCATATCGGCAAAACAGACGGACATCTTCTTCTGTTTTTGCACGGAGACTATCCCTCAGCTGCAAGTCTGATCCTGGCAATCGCGGCTGCCGGCGGCTATTCGGAAGATGCCGGTTCTCAGGGCCGCGGCTCCGATCCGGGAAAGCAGTCGCTACTCGACCTGCGCCTTTTCCAGGAGGAACACGAGCACCTTCTCCTCGCGCAACTCCGCGCGGAGCTGCGGCATCAGGTCGTTCTTCTCGTAGTACTCGCGCACCTCGTTGGGCCATTTCTTCGTGGCGGAGGCGATCTCGGTGATCCGCGCGTCGACCGCTTCCTCGGTGACGAAGATCTTCTCCTTCTTGGCTATCTCTTCGATGATGAACATTCTCTTGAGGAATGCGACCACGCCGTCCTTGGAGTCCGTTTTTCCCTTCTCGATCTCCTGTTCGATCTGATTCTCAGGCATCCCCCGCTGGTAGAGCCTGAGCCGGTGCTGGGACTCGAACTCCTTCGTCTTCTCGGCAACGAGCCCCTCCGGAAGGTCCATCTTCGTGCGGCCGGCGATGTCGGCCAGTATGGCCTCCTGGGCATTCCGTTTCACCTGCGTCTCCCTTTCCATGCCGATCCGCTTGCGCACTGCCTCCTTGAGCTCGGCGACGGAGTCGAAGTCCATCTGCTTCGCCCACTCGTCCGTGATCTCGGGCACCTTGATGCGCTTGACCTCGCGGACGATCATTTTCACGGTGGCGTCCTTGCCGCGCAGGTTCTCCTGTTTGAATTCGGCCGGGATCTTGGCGGTCACGATCCGCGTATCGCCGCGCTTCGCGCCCAGGAGCATGTCGAAGAGCGCCGGGATCTCCTGGCCGAAGACGCGCAGGTCCTTGGACACGACGATCGTGGCGTTTTCCTGGAGCTCGAACGACTTGCCTTCGGCGGAGTACTCCTCGTCCGCGATGATGACGTCGCCGTCCTTCGCACCTTCGCCCTCCATGACGACCAGTTCCGCGCGGCTTGAGGCGAGCCGTTTCAGCCCTTCTTCAACGTCGGCGTCGGTCACGGTCACGTCTTCCTTCTTCACCTTGACGCCCATGTAGTCCGCCACGGTGAAGGTGGGCTTCACTTCGACGGAGAACTCGAAGACGAGCGGCGCGCTCGGGTCGAACGGGATCTTGTCGGGGTCGAGCTCGGGCGTAGAGACCGGCGAGAGGGAGTGCTCTTCGAGCGCCTTCTGGCACGCGTCGGAGACCAGCTTCCCCTTCGTGTCGTTGAGGATATCCTTGCTGAACCGCTTCTCCATGAGTTTCCGCGGGGTCTTCCCCTTGCGGAAACCCGGGAAGGCGACGGTGTCGTTGAGCTCCGTGTACCGCTTCTCGATCTCGGCTGCGATCGTATCCTGCGGGATCTCCAGTGAAACCTGGAACTTGCACGGGCCGATTTCCTTGATCGACGATTTCATTTGTTCTTCCAGCCAAGAACGGTCAAACTTCGAAAGCGGCGGGGGCAAAGGCGCAGGACGTCTGCAGCCTTACTGCTTTCTGAAGACAACAATCGCTCCATTTTCGATCTTCCAGTCGAGCCCCTTGAGCGACAGAACCAAGCAGAGACAATTGCCGGCGGGCAGATCGCGCAGACTGATCGTCAAGACCTCTGTCTGGTCGACCTCGCCCTCCGCCTTGAACTCCAGTTTCAGGAATTCCTCAAAGAAACCCAGCACGTCAGACAGCCGGGCGTCGGTGAAGTCCATGTCGACCCTGGTTGCGAGCTTCGCCTCGATCTGCTGCGGGGTCGCGGCGGCCTTGCCGGCCTCGAGGCGCGCCTGTTCCTGTACGATCGAGTTCCAGCGCGCCGCGGCCACCGCTTTCGGCGCAATGATCAGCGCGCCGGAATACGCGTAGAAATCGAGATCGTGCTCGGCGGTAAGCGAGGTCAGCACTGAGTGCGGCGAAGAATTCTCGGCCTTCAGCTCCACCGCGATGCCTGCCGCTTTGCCGATCGCGGGATCGAGCACGATCGTCATTCCTGAAAACTGCGAAAGGAACATCACGGCCTCATGAAGCGTGGCGCCGTCAAAGTCCAGTTCCATCCGGGAATTCGTGGCCCTCTCCCTGATGCCATCGTCGAAGGCGTACCGCTCACCGCCGTCTCTGTGGACCACCACGACTCCGTCCGAAACGCGAAACGAGAGCCCGCAGGTGAGCAACAGGTATCTCAGCGCCTTGTCAAGCGGCAGGCCGAGCGATTCGAAGGCGACCTTCTGCACGGGGAAATCCTTGCGAGTCGTCGCGGACGCGTCCAGCACGATGTCCAGCGTCCCTCTGCTGTGGAACGTCTGCAGCGCTTCCCAGAGCGACACGCCGCCGAAGGCGTGATCGATCGGCGTCGACGCCATCCTTGTCGTGACGGACCTGCTGTTGGCTTCGCCTGCGGCCTGTTCGGCGACGAGTATGTCCTGCGCGCGCGTGTCCATGCTGTCCGCCTCGGCCTTCGTGGCCACGACAACCACGCCGGAATCGACATAGTATCCCAGTCCCTGTGCGCCGAGCATGCGCCGAAGCATGCGGTCGATCGGCAGCTTCGAAAGCCAGACCGTGAAAAGCGGGCCTCCGAGCGATTTGATGCTCGGCGACGCGACGACATTGATACGCGCGCTCTCGCGCAGCATCTCCATCACGTTCTCCAGCGGGGCGCTGTCGAGAATCAGCTCCATGACGGTGCCACCCAGCCGCTTCTCCAGCTCCACGGTTTCGCCGTCACGCACGGTCTCGGAACCGGTGATCACTTCGCCGGAATCGGGACCGGTCGACTGCGCCTGGTGTGCGCAGGACGCGGCGAAGAATGCGAGCATGAGGCCCACGGCGATCAACGCGACAGGCCCTACCCTTCGTGGGAACATGGATGAACCACCTCGACAGAAGAAGAGCACGTACTTGTCGACAAGGGAAGTCGAGACCGTGCGGCCGCGGGTCCGGTTCAGTCCCGCGATGGGACGATACCCGCAGGCCACGGTTAACGGAGGCAGCGAAACTTCCACCGGTCCGGGCCGGCCTACTTCCACACTGTTTTCAGGTACGACGGGATCGCCGACGCCTCGCGCGGGCCCACCAGCACTTCCCATCCCGAGTCTTCCTGCAGCTTCCCGCTCATGACGGACACGTAGCCGGGGATGACGACCTTCTTGTGGCCCACGCGTTCCGCGATGCCGCTGGTCTTCAGCATTTTCGCCACCTTCTCGGAAGTGAGCTTGTCCGCGGCAAACGCGGTCAGCACCGACATCCCCTCGGTGTCCACCACGGCGATGTAGGACGGCACCTTGCTCGATTCGACTTCCGGCTCGACGGTGAAGTAGGTAAGCGAGAAATTCGTCGTGACGAGCACCGGCGAATTCTTCGTGACCGCGCCGATCTCGTAAATCTTCGATTCGACCTGGATGGGTTTGCGCGGATCGGTATAGATGTTCTGCCGCGTTGTGAGCAGTGGGAGTATCTCCCACGGCTCGGAGCCGCGGAGGATGACCATCCCCTGGTACTTCAGGATGGCGCTCGCGGCGACCGCGACTTCCCACGCGGCGTCGTCGGTGTCGGTGAAGGTGATCGTCGGGTAACCAAGCGGCCTGAAGGTCTTCCTGATCGCAAGCCTGCGCGCGTGGGTGGCGTCGGCGAGCGCGCCCTTCGGGTCGTGGGCGCCGGAATCGATGACGAGGTCTTCCACGCCGAGCGCCTTCACCTTCGCGGTGAGGTCGGCCACCTCGTCAAGCCCCTTGCCGAGCACTGCGAGCGGGCACGCGCCGGCCTTGGCGAGCTTCACCATCTCCGCGTGGTTCGCGGCGTTGGCGGCGTAGACGAGCGGCTTGCGCGCTGCGGCCACCTTGAGCCCCGCCTCCATCACCTTTGGGTCCAGCGAGACCAGGACGAGCGCCTTCTGCGACTTGTCGAACACGGTCTTGACCGCCTTCGCGAACTTCTCGGGCGAGCCGGATTTGCACACGACCGCGATGATCTCGACCCTTATGATCTGAGCGACGCGGTCGAACGTGAGCTTGTTGATATTCTCGATGCGCGCGGCCATCTCCGCATCCGACATGGTGTCGGCGATCTCGATCCCGACCCCGCACGGATGCCAGAACGTCTGGTCGTGCCTGAACATCACGGTCTCGTTGCCGACCTCCAGCTTGCCTTCGCCCGCGCCGATGGTGATCAGCCGCTGCGGCGGCGCGGAAGCGCCTTCCAGCGCTTCCTTCGCCTGGGCTGAGACGTCCGGGCATTTGTCAAGCGAGGTCTTCTTCTGCGCAAGCGCCATTGCAAATGCCAGGCAGGTAGGCATTCCGCACTTCGCGCAGTTCGTCTTGGGCAACAGCTTGTAGATATCGAGGCCGGTAAGTGCCATGATGCTTCTCCCAAAAAAAGGTGCCGGAAAACCCGTCGG
>JAVHLO010000379.1 GCA_031082105.1 Planctomycetota bacterium | reverse complement strand
CAAAGGGAGAGGGGACTCCTTCTCCCTCTCCCAAAGGTAGAGGGGATCAGTCCTCCGCAAAGAGTGCCGTCGAGATGTACCGTTCGGCGGTGTCCGGGAGGACAACGACGATGAGCTTTCCCTTGTTCTCCTCTCTGCCGGCCAACTGGAGCGCCGCCCAAGCGGCAGCGCCCGACGAAATCCCGACCAGCAGCCCCTCTTCCTTCATCAGCCGCCGCGCGGTCGAAATCGCGTCGCCATTGGAGACCTTGACGATCTCATCGATGATCTTCGTGTTCAGCACGCCCGGCACAAACCCCGCTCCGATCCCCTGGATCTTGTGCGGGCCGGGTTTGCCGCCGGAGAGGACCGGCGAATCCGCCGGCTCGACGGCCACTATCCTGAGCGATGCCTTCTTTGTTTTCAGGGACTCGCCTGCGCCCGTTATCGTCCCGCCCGTGCCCACGCCCGCTACGAACACGTCGATCCGGCCGTCCGTGTCCGCCCAGATCTCTTCCGCGGTCGTGCGGCGGTGGATATCGGGGTTCGCCGGGTTCTCGAACTGCTGCAGCATGACATGCCTGGGATCGGACTCGACGAGCTCGCCGGCCTTCCTCACCGCGCCGCGCATCCCTTCGCTCCCGGGCGTCAGGACGAGCTGCGCGCCGAGCGCCTTCAACAGCGCCCTCCGTTCGAGGCTCATGGTGTCGGGCATCGTTAGGATCAGCTTGTAGCCGCGCGCCGCGCACACGAACGCCAGCGCGATCCCCGTGTTGCCCGACGTCGGCTCGACCAGAATCGTATCGGGTTTGATCTTCCCATCGCGTTCCGCCGCGGCGATCATCGCGAGCCCGATCCGGTCTTTCACGCTGAAGCACGGATTCCGGCTCTCGAGCTTCGCAACCACCTCCGCGCCCAGCCCGCGAGTCACCTTGTTCAAACGGACAAGCGGCGTCCCGCCAACCAGGGCCGTCACGTCAGGTGCGATGTTCATTGTCGCTTCCTCACTGGGATACTGAGTGCATAGAGCAGCGGGCGTTCCACGATCCCCAAGATGCTCACGGGAAACCACTGAAGACACTGAACGTGCCGAAGGTGTCAGTCTTCTTCCCTCTTTCGGTGTCTTCAGTGCGTTCAGTGGTTACGTAGCGGAAGCCGGAACAACTCGAAATTGATCTTTGAGTCTGCCCTTGCTCAGTATCTTAGCAGAGGCGCGGCCGGTTGTCAACGAAAGAATGACCCTGTCCCCGCCGGTTCTTACGCATTGACCTGTACGCCGACGGGCACCACAGACTGCAACGCTGCGTGCCATTCTGCGCCACGGATCGGCGCGCGACCTCAGCCGCGCGGCACAACTCCTTGTGAGCCATCAGGCTCAGGAATTCCCTCCGCAGGGAGCCACGACGGCACGGACCTTGCTCATACACGCCGTTAGAGAGCGCACGTGGCGCGCAGGCCTTGACCGACTGAGGAAGTTGAAAACCTTTGACTTGTGGTTGTGCAATAGATAGAATTTCCGGTTTGTTGCATGCAGAGACGCGCTCGACGGTTCGCATGCGATTTTGAATGAGGAGGTCAATATGTTGAAGGCAATTCTTCGCAGGACTCTCGGCCTTTTCGTTGTCGCAGTTTTCGTACTTCTGCCCGGCAATGCGCCGGCGCAGGACCAGCCCAAGCTGTCCGTGGACGAGGTGATCGAGAAGATGAAGACTGCCGACGAGAGCGATCTCTTTGGCTTGGCCGGCGAACTGAGCCTGCACGGCGAGGCGGCGGTGAAGGCCGTGCCGGCCCTCCTGGAGGCGCTGTCGAGAATCGAGTACTTGGAGAACAAGCTTCCTTGGGTACTGCGCGATACTATCTGCGCCATCGGCCCTTCCGCTATCGCACCGGTGCTCAGGGCACTGAAGGACGCCAAGCCCGAGATGCGCAACGCCGCCGCGTACGTCATTGTGTACTTCGGCCCCGAGGCTCGCGAAGCGGTTGCCGACCTGACCGCGCTGCTCGAGGATAAGGTCGCTCGCTGCTACGCGGTGCATGCGCTCGGCGCGATCCGCGACCAGGCGGCGGCGGCGGTGCCGGCCCTTGTGAAGTGTCTCGATGACTCGGACGCTTCGTTTCGGGCCGCCGTGGCCGGGGCGCTGGGGAGTGTGGGGCCGAAGGCCGAGGCCGCTCTGGCCCCCCTGCTGAAGACGCTCGGTGATTCCAAGGCCAATGTCCGCGCTGCAGCTGCGGGCGCCCTGGGGGCGATCAAGAGCGCACGGCCAGTCCCGGACTTGATCAAGGCTATGAACGACGACGATGATCGCGTGAAAGATGCAGCGATGCAGGCACTCGGCGAGATCGGCCCGCCCGCGGCGGAGGCGGTCCCCGCGCTCGTCGAGATGATGAGGTGCTCCCAGGCGTGCGATGCGCTGTCGAAGATAGGCTCCGCCAGCGTCCCGGCACTGATCAAGGCCATGAACGACGACGACTACCGCGTGAAACATGGGGCGATGCGCGCGCTCGGCGAGATGGTACCGCCCGCAGCGGAGGCGATCCTCGCGCTCGTCGAGATGATAGAGGACTCCGAAGCGCGCGATGCGCTGGAGAAGATGGGTTCCGCCTGCGTCCCGGCACTGATGAAGACGCTGGGCAACGCGAACGGCGAGGTACGCGGGAATTGCGTTAAGGTGCTGGGCAGGCTTCGCCCGGTGACTTCGGAGGTTCGCGATGCCCTCCTCGGATTGCTTGGGACCGACAAGGACCCTAAAGTGCGGCTGGAGATCGCCTACGAAATCGGACGTTGGGCCACGGAAGCGGCGTCCGTCGTTCCGGCGCTGACGGAGACGCTTCGGGATTCTGACGCAGACGTTCGTCTCAACGCGGTTTACTCGCTCGGCCGGTTTGGTCCCGCAGCGAAGTCCGCTTCGCTTCAGCTCATAAGTATGCTGCGTGACAGCGACGAGACTGCGCGGAATGCCGCCACCGATTCGCTCTGCCAGATCGGCGCGCCGCCGTTGGAGGCAATACCCGACCTGATGAAACGCCTCTCGGACGGAAACGAGCGAGTCCGCCGAACCTGTGCCTGGCTGCTAGGCCAGCTCGGCGCACAGGCGAAACCAGCGGTCGATGCGCTCGCCAAGGCCCTGGACGACAAGGATCCGCAGGTCCGCAACTACGCTGCGGAGGCGCTCGGCTTGATCGGTCCGGGGGCTGCGCCTGCCGCGGACGCGCTTGCGCGTTGTCTGCGCGACCCGGAACCAGCCGTACGTATTTCCGCCGCCTTTGCCCTCGGTGCCATCGGCGACAAGGCCAAGCCGCACACAAAGGCGCTCACGGAACTGCTGCAGGACAAGGAAAGCAGGGTCAGGGTGTGGGCGGCGTTGGCGCTGGCCAGACTCGCATCTCTGACGGCGGAAGCGGGGATGCCGATCGTTCTGGAGGCGCTCAAGACCGACTGCGACACCATGCGATCAAGTGGGGCGGAGATTGCGGGAGCTTTCGGCCCGAACGCCGCGCAGGCAGTGCCGCTGCTGAGGGAGAACCTGAAGGGGCTGTCCACCCAGGTCCGGAAGTGGAGCGCGTGGGCGCTCGGCTGCATCGGCCAGGGTGCGAAGGACGCGATGCCCGCACTCAAGGAATGCCTCCAGGACGCCGATGACGAAGTGCGTTCGTTCGCACAGGAGGCGATCAACAAGATCGGAGGCAAGTAGTACGCACAGCCGCTCCGAGCCGCGCGCATCAGCAAGCGGCCGGTCCGATCCGATCGGCCGCTCCCTCACGGTCGCGGCTCGGAAATGGCGCCTCTTAGCCGGGATCATTCGCGTATCCG
>JAVHLO010000378.1 GCA_031082105.1 Planctomycetota bacterium | reverse complement strand
CAATCATCCGGATTTCCGCATCGCTTTTCACCCTGCGCATTTCGAACAGGACCGGCGACAGATCGGCGATCTTGACGCCCTTGAACTTCTTCTCCAGGACGCGTTTGAACGCCTCCTCGCGCCCTTCCCTTCCGTCCCAGGGGTCCATCTTCATCCGCTGGCGCGCCATGCTCGCCCCGTCGAGGTTCATGCAGCCAATCTCCTCCGGTTGCAGCGGGATACACACTTCGCGCGTCTTGCGCACGAGCTGAGTCATGACATTCTGGAAGTCGTCCAACTTGTGCGCCTGTTTGAAGCCCCCTGCCAGGCCGGCGGGCATGCGTCCGAAGAAATGCGCTTCGCGCGCCTGCGGGATGATCAAGAGGATCGCGTCGGGACTCTCAATCCCGGTTAGGTAGTAGAAATTGTTGTTCTGCGTGTACCGTTCGTAGGTTCCCTGCGGCTCCGCGGACCTCAGGACGATCAGGCCTTCCCTGACCCGGTTCATCAGTTCCGACCGGCGCCCCTCGAAGAACGATCCGTCCAGGACCGGGCGTGCCGAATCGCCGCCCGGCTCTCCCTCTTGCGCGCGCAGTCCGCAGACATCCGCGGACACACTTGCGAGCAAGCAGGCGCACAACAGCGCCACGCGGCACAAGGGGAGGCACGCGGTCCGCGTTCCCGGCATGATCGACAGGTCTTTCACGCTGTGAGGCTACTTCTGAAAAATCGGAAGGTAACGGTACGGCACCTGAAGAATCAGCGCGCCACAGGCCGTGCAGTACTCGGGCGAAATGTCGTGCGTCCAGGCGCCGGTGTCGCTCTGTGATTCTATGAGGTGGTCGCGGATCGCCGGAAACCATTCCTCCCAGTACGCGCCCCCCGCGTAGTACATCGCGAGCACGGCATAAAAGTGGGCGTAGTAAAAATAGCTGTATCCTCCGCTCATCTGCTGTATGCCACCTTCTTTCGTGGGCTTGTGCTTCATGAGGAACTGGTAGCTGACGGTGAGCTCCTTCACGTCGTACAGCCCCGCGTAGTTCAATGTGGCAAGCGACCCGGCCGCAAGCGGGAACGTCCCGCCCGCAGAGTCGTAGTGAAGACTGTACTTGAAGGAGCCGTCGGGGTTCTGGCATTTGCGGATGTAGTCGATCGCCCGGTCTATCACCTGCTTGTTCACGGTAAGTCCCACGTCACGACACGCGCGCAGCGCCTGCGCCTGGCAGATCGTGACCGAGTTTTCGTCGGATATGTCCTTCGTCGGCTCGTACCCCCAACCGCCGTACCGGGTCTGACTCTCCTCGATGACCTTTATCGCCTTTCTCAGCGCCGCCTGCAGCCGCTCGGGTTCAATGCTGGAGTTGCTCGTCTCCTGGCACATGCCGTACGCCTCGGCGAGGAACAACGTTGCGTATCCATGGCCGTGCATGCGTGACCTTGAGCCGCCGGTCTCGGAGAGGTATCCGCGCCTGTTGCCCGGGGCTTCCGCCAGCTTGAGCATGTACAGGAGCGCGCGCGCGACGTTCTCGCCGTACCTGCCGCGCCCGGGCACATTGCCCGACGCCATGAAGGCAAGGCCGGCCAGGCTCGTCTCAGCGACGGGGTAGGACGAGCCGAAGGAGCCGTCCCTGTTCTGTTTCGATGCGAGGAACGACAGCGCCTTGTCCACAGTCGGGCCCAGCCCCGGCGTGATCTCCACCAGCGAAGACCTGGCCTCTTCCCGTCTCGGCTGCGGCTGCTCAGACTCCTCCGTGGTCGGCTCGACATCCTGTCCATGCGCAGCGGGGCCGATGCAGGGCAACAACATGCAGAGCATTAGCAACGGCACACCGGCAACGGATATGCCACCGGCAAGACCGCATCGTGGCGGAATTCGTACGAACATCAGTCGGGCTCGTTGAGCAGTTTGTAGAACTTCAGGATACGCTCTTCGTACTCCGGAAGCAGATCGTCCAGCATCTTGAGCATGATCTCCTCGCGCAGTTTCGGAGGGAGGTCGCCCCATTTCGCCTTCAAGTCGGCGATATTGGGCCTGTCTCCGATCTTCGGCTCATGCGGAGGAACCTGGTACGGCTTCTGTGCCGGGTTCTTGCTGCGTTCGGTGTCCTTGGGTTCTTCCTTGGGTTTCGGCTGGTTCTGGGAATCCTTTGGCTGCGGCTGGTTCTGCTGCTGCTGGCTCTGTGACTGGCTTTGAGACTGCATCTCCCGCGCCATGCGGATGAGCTTTTCGAGCTCATCGATCGACTTGGACTGCTTGTCTTCCGTCTCCTTCATGAGCCGGTCGATTTCCGAAATTGCGCCGGCCTGCTTCTGTTCCGCAGGATCGATCAGCTTCTCGATCTCGGCGGCGGCTTCGCCCTGCTTTCGAACCGCGCCATCGCCCTGCCTGGCCGCGTTGATGAGATAGTCGGTGGCTTCCCTCATCAGCTTGGCGATCTCGATGAGCTTCTCGATCGGGTTGACCCTTTCCACGGGCTCTTCGTCCTCGCCCTTGAGTTCCTTGTTCGCATCCTCGATCGAAGGCGTGGTGTCTTTCTTACCGGCGGCGTCCGGTTCGCCGCCCTTCAGTTCGTTGTTGGCGTCTTCGAGGTCAGAGCCCTCGGATCCCGACTGGCTGCGCGCGCTTTCAGGCAAACAGACAAGAAGCGCTATCGCGGCGAGCAAGACGACAATGGTCCGGCCAAATACATCTGATGTCTTCATCGCATCTCCTCCGAAATCGGCCATCCACAGCCTGCGCCATTCGTGAGCGTCTCCTGCACTCCGGGGCAAGAGGACTTGGCGATTGCTTCGCTGCGGCTCGCAATGACAACGTGGCGCAGCCCCTTGTCGCTTCACAGTGAAGCCTGCTACCGGTCCGGGTCTTCCGACGCGGCGTCCAACCGCTGCTCCACACGGAGCACGCGTCTGCCGCTCCGCGCAACGTAGTGAATCGACGATGCCGTATCAAACACCACGCGGGCTCCGCGTGAGGCAAAGACCTCGTCGTAGGACTTCCCGGCCTTCCCATCGTTAAAGACGCACCAATGCGACCCCATCCTTGCAGGATAGACGATGCGACGGCCATCAGGACCGAACGCAACGCCGCACGCGCCGACGGCATCGTGCGGTACGGACTCCGCCCCGTCGACAACAACTACCCAGCGTCCGCCCTTGAACGCTGAGTACGCTACGCGGACGCCGTCGGGGCCGAATACCGGGCCACTCTCGTGTATGGCGTCATACTCCCCGCCCGGCTGGCCGTCGACAAAGACCCGCCACTTCCTGCCGTCCCGGGCAGCGTAGGCGACGCGCTTGCCGTCGCGGCTGAATACCAGCCCGGTCAGCATGTCGTGCGGCTCCTGCTCGGCCCTGTCGATGACGGCGCGCCACTTGCCGTCTTTGAGCGCCAGGTATCCGAACCGGCCGCCCTTGACGCTGAACACCAGGTACTTGTCATGGATCGTGTCATACTGTGGTCCCACCCATGAATCGACGACCGCCATGTAGCGTCCGCCCTGCTCCGCAATGCAGGCGACGCGCGCACCGTTCGGACTGAAGGTGAGACAACTCGCGGAGGCGTATCCGCCATACTCGACGCCGTCAAGGACGACGCGCGACAAGTTCTCATCGATTGCCACGTACGCGGTCCTGCGGCTGTCCGGGCTGAACACCACGCCTTCGCTCGACACTCCGTCATAGCCCTTTCCGTGGTTCGAATCGATGACCACATGGGTCTGTTTCCGCTGCTCCTGATAGCCCATGGCAATGTAGGCCACGCGCTTGCCGTCGGGACTGAAGAACGTGGTCCCGACAACACACCCGTACGGCGTGCTCCGACG
>JAVHLO010000377.1 GCA_031082105.1 Planctomycetota bacterium | reverse complement strand
AGTCCCCCTTAGCAAAGGGGGATTAGCCCGGAATATTCGCGTATCAGGGAAGAACGCCGACAGACTGTCATTTCGGCGATTCTTCTTTGGCGGGACAGCACTCCGGGCCGCACTGTCCCGTCCCGGGCGCTTCGATCAACTCCGACGCGGCGATGAGGCCGGCCTTGATTATCAACTCTGCGGGAATCGCCTCGTACGTCGCGGCGCCGACCTTCACGGTCCGGCACTCGACGTCCTCGCACAGCTCTTCGCGACACCCCGCGCACGGGCTCATGCCGACCTCCGCGCCGAGCCAGTCTTCGAGCGGTCTTTCTCCGATCCAGATTCGATTCGATTGCGAAATGTCCTCGGCGGCGGTTGCGGGATCAAGCGGTATCGTCTCCAGCGTGACCTCGATGTGAAGCGGGGCAAGTGCGCGCTTGAGATCATGAAACGCCTTCTGGACGTCTTTCTCCGTCAGGCCGCACCGCTCGCAGGTCTCTCCGGTTTCGGTCACCAGACGTTGCCAGCGGATGTTGAGTACCTTCGCGCCGCTGTCGCTATCGGGGGCTCGCCCGTGGGCACAGCAACCGGCAATGAAAGTCACGAGACTGATGGCAGATAGGATTCGTCCTATCATCGGTATTCCTCCGCACGTATCCAAGCTGCGAGGCCGGAGAAATTTCCACATCCAGATCGGTCGGCTGCCCTGCAATAAGAACGGTGAATCGCACACGACTCTGTTGCGTATCACTCCGGTCCTGCCATCCAGGCGGCGCTCGCGCGTGCCGAACGACCGCGACCATCCGCAGTGTGCCGCTCCCTTACGGTCGCGGCGCTGATCCCCTGACCTAGTCCGTTCATGAAGAGACCTGGACATGTCATGCCGAACCCTGAAACAAGTTCAGGACAGGTTTTGTTTCGGCATCTCCTCCACTCTTGGACAAGGAGATGCTGAACCGAGTTCAGCATGACACAAGACCTATCACCTGTCGCGCGTCCCCGTGTCTCCGCCTCTCCGCAGCCCTCTGCCCTCTGCTTTCTGCATACTGCCTGCTACTTCCCCAGCGTGTCCTGCATCTCGAGCAACGCGGCCTGGAGCTGGACATCGGACTGGCAATCGTACGGGAACCGTTTGCCGCTCTCGTTTTCGATCTTCCGCCGGATCGCCTGCCGAAGCTCTTCGCGGACCTCGTCGGGGCCGAGCTTGGTCTTCAGCCCCTTGCAGAACGACTCGAAGCCCGGGTACCGCGAAGAATCGAACGCGTCGTACATCGCCAGCTCATGGAAGAGTTGCTTGTTCGCCTCGTAGTTCGAGTTCACGTACTCCTCGAGCTTTCCCGACCGCTTCAGTTGCCAGACCCTGTCGAACTTCTCGCCTTTCAGCTTTGGCGCGGGAACTTCGATGTCGGGGGAGACGCCGATGTGGTCGATGGACCTGCCGGTGGGAAGGTAGTACTTCATGACGGTGAGGTAGAGGAACCGCGACGGCAGCCCGAACATGCCGCCGCTCCCGCCTGACTTCCAGAGCGGGATTGCGGTCTGGCCGACGCCCTTGCCGTAGGTGGTCTCGCCGATGAGTATCGCGCGGCCGGTATCCTGGAACGCGCCGCTCAGCAGTTCCGAAGCGCTCGCGCTCGCCTTGTCGATGAGCAGCACGACGGGCAGCTTCTCGAAGCGCGACTTCTTGGTCGCCCTGAACTCGGTCGGCTGCTGGCCGAGCATGTCCTGCAGGAACTCGAACGGCATTTTCGGCTTGTACTTGGTCTCGGTGTAGGTGATGAGTTTCTTGTCGCCGATGAACTCGTCCGCAACGGAGGTCGCGGCGGGCAGTGCGCCGCCCGGGTTGTGGCGCAGGTCGAGTATCAGCCCGCACATCTTGTCTTCTTCAAGGGCTTTCAGCGCGGACCTGACCGAGCCCGCGAGCGAGAGGTCGAAAATGGTCATACGCAGATAGCCGATCTGGCCGGGCAGCATGGCGTGGATCACGTCCTTGGGCCTGTCCTTGAACTGGTTCAGCTCGAAGGTGTAGTCTTTGAGGAGCCCTTCACGCTTGATGGTGAGCGTGGTCGTCGTGCCGGCCTTTGCCTGGAGCGCCTCGTTGGCGGCCTTGAAATCCATGTCGGCCGCCGGTTTCCCGTTGATCGCTACGATCACGTCGCCGATCTCGAGACCCGCCACGTAGGCCGGGTACCCGAACATGACGTACGCGACGGTCAGCTTGCCGTCCTCGGGCGCCACGCTCAGGCCGAGGCTTTCGTCGCGCGCCTGGCCGAACATGATCTGCATCAGCTTCATGAGCTCTTCCTGCGTGAAGATATGCGAGAACGGGTCGCCGACCTCCTTCAACATCCCCATGGCGGCGGCGTCCGCGATCTTCACGAAGTCGAGCTTCTTGATCTTGTGCGCCTCGACAACCTCCTTGAGCGCCGCGAAGATGGCCTCGATAGTCTCGAACGTCCCTTCACGCAGTCTAGCGGCGATGGCATCGCGCCCTTCGGCGTCCACGGACCTGAACTCGGGCGCGCTCAAGACCTCGGCCATGCCGAGCGCGGCCGCGCGCATGAGGTTACCGGCATTTACCTTCTCGGCGTGGATGTACGAGGTGGTGAGGTGTTCCTTGACCTCGTTCAAGTACTCCACGCAGTACTCGTATGACTTGGTGGTCTTCTTCTTTTTCTGCTGCGGCTTCTCCTGGGCGAGGACACCGACCGCGGCCGCAAACAGGAGGAGACAAACCGACAGGGCTGCCACAAACCGCTTCATGCTGCGACTCCTAAGACGCTCCGACCGGGAAGACCGGAAGGGCAACAGGGGAAAAGGGCCAACAGGCGAAAAGCAACGCGAAAGACAGTGCATGATACGTCAACGTTCTTGCCGGCGTTTGCCGCGGGACTCAACCGTTCTGCTGCCGCAAAGAGGCGCAAAACACACAGAATGCCGGGGAAGGACAGACGATTTCGGCAATGCAGAGCCGCAACCAAAATCAACCACCGAAACCGCGGAAACCGCCGAGTCTACAGATGACAACCGCTCGGGCAGTCTCGGCGGATTCGGTGGTTTCAGCGGCTATCTTCTCGTGAAGAATCTTGTCCAAAAATACGAACGCGGCGACATGCTGATCGAGTTCGTAGTGACGCCGTAAGGCGTTGTCCAGTCGAGCGCCTGACGGGCCACTACAAACTGTCGGCCTTCGCCGAAGGTTCGCAGACAATGCGGGCTAGCGGCCGCGCTTTCCAGCGGTCCATGCCGCCCGCGTGTCTCGCGGCCTCATCACTCGGTGACTTTCGGTTCGGGCGCGGGAGAGCCGGGAACCAGGTTGAAAGGATTCTCACGCGCAAAATCGGGCAGGCAGTGATCCTTGCTCGCAAGTTCCTGAATGAAGGCATTCTTGAGGCCAAGATCAAGCGCATGGTCCGTCACCTCATCGTATTCGTCCTTTCTCAGAGTCCGGTTTATCCCGGGATAGTCACGCGCCTTGTATTGGGGAGAGTATTGTGACATTATGCTGACAAAGGTATCCGAAGACAAGTCCGCCAGAAAGCGGAGACATTTTCGGCTGTTGTCCAGGCAGCCGGGCAATACCAGGTGCCGGACCAGCAATCCCCGTACCGCAACGCCTTCATCATCCATTTTCAGGTGGCCCACCTGATCCAGCATCTCTCTGAGAACCTCAGGGACGATGTCGGCATAGTCGTCCACCGCAGAAAACTGCTTTCCAAGCCCGTTGTCCATGTACTTGATGTCCGGGAGGTATATGTCCACCAGACCCCGGACCTGCCGCAGCGCGTCCACCGAATCATATCCGTTGGAATTATACAC
>JAVHLO010000376.1 GCA_031082105.1 Planctomycetota bacterium | reverse complement strand
CGATGTGGTTCAACGAAGGGCACGCGGAGTATTTCGGCGCCCTCCAGTACGTGGCAAAGGAGTCGAAGATGTACGCGCGGCCGAACCAGTGGCGGCTCGAGCCGGCGCAGACGGCCGTGAACAACGGCACGACCGTGCCGCTTTCGAAGCTGGTCCAGATGACCCATGCGGAGTTCTACGACCCGAAAACTATCGGAAGGAACTACGCGCAGGCGTGGTCGTTCGTCTACTTTCTCTGGGAGTGCCAGAACGGGAAGTACCGTTCGTACGTGACCAGGTATTTCGACGCGCTCCGTAACCGGTGCGGGCTGAAGAAGGCGTATGACACGGTTTTCGGAAAGACCGACATGAAGAAACTGGAGGCGGAGTGGAAGGCATTCGTACAGAAGCTGAAGCCGGTCGATGCGACGAAATGACTGGTTGCGAATAGTGAGTAGCGAGTAGCGGGTAGCGAGCGGCGGGCAGCGAAGCCTTGATGCCCGGTAACATGGTCGAACAATGCGGGAAGGTCTACGCCGTTTCCCTGGAGTTTGGACGTTCACAGGATGAAAGATGTCTGTGGTAGAGTGGTGCGCGTGCCGCTAGCCCCGGAGGGGCACAATATACCAGCCCAGGGCGAAGCCCTGGGAAAGAGATGATTGCCACAAGGCAAGCCCTGAAAGGGCGAGACATCGAGGCTTCAGCCTTTCAAACGTGGCCTCGAAACGCGCAGATTGGGTTCAATGAACACAAGCCGGACACGCATAGCCCTATCGCTCGGCGATCCTCACGGGATCGGGCCGGAGATAGTCCTCCGGGCGATGTCGTTGCTCGAGCCGGAAGAGCGGACCGGCATCACCGTCTTCGGACCGGAGACCGCGCTGGCGGACGCGGCGAAGACGGTGCGTATCATCCCGACCGATACGAGCGGCTACGACAGGAACAACGTGGGCAAGGAGACCGCCGGCGGCGGCAAGTGCGCGATTGCGGCGCTCCGCGTGGCGGCAGGCTTCGTATTGGAGGGGAAGGCCGACGCGCTCGTCACGTGCCCCGTGTCGAAGCGCGCGGTCTCGCTCGCGGGGACACCCTTCACGGGCCACACCGAGTTTCTGGCCGAGTTTACCGGCGCGCGCAGGACCGTCATGATGTTCGCGCTCGACACGTTGCGCGTCGCCCTCGCCACAACGCATTTGCCGCTCCGTCGGGTGCCGCTGTCCCTGACCGCGGACAAGATCATGTCGGCGCTCCTGGTGGTCCACAAGGGGCTGCGCGAACTCTTTCGGATCGCAAAGCCGCGCATCGCGGTCTGTGCGCTGAACCCGCACGCAGGCGAGGGCGGTCTGCTCGGTACTGAAGAGGAGAAGGTCATTCTGCCTGCGATGAAGGATGCGCGGGCCGAGGGGGTCGTATGCGAAGGCCCATTCCCCGCGGATTCGCTCTTCGCCAAGGATGGGGAGGACCACCCTCACCCTCGCCCTCTTCCAGAGGGAGAGGGGGCCGTAGGAGGCGCCTCCAGCTGCCGACCTTCCGCTGCTGGAGGAAGGTCCAGCGGCCAAGGCTGGATTCCCGCTTCCGCGGGAATGACAGAAGGGGAGGCCAACGGCAAGCCTGCTTATGACGCGATCCTCGCGATGTACCACGACCAGGCGATGATCCCGGTGAAGACACTCGGGTTCCGAAGGGCGGTCAACATCACGCTCGGCCTGCCGTTCGTGAGGACCTCGCCGTGTCACGGCGTGGCCTATGACATTGCAGGGAAGGGGACGGCCGACCCGACTTCGCTCGTCGAGGCGATTCGCCTCGCGCGCAGGCTGGCGCCGGCTCCGGAGTCCTTGTTCTAGCCGACGCCTCGGCCCGTGAACGGTGC
This sequence comes from Planctomycetota bacterium, assembly GCA_031082105.1. Classification (GTDB taxonomy): domain Bacteria; phylum Planctomycetota; class MHYJ01; order JACQXL01; family JAVHLO01; genus JAVHLO01. Next base: position 1,961 of record JAVHLO010000376.1, on the reverse strand, counting down.
GGGGCGGCTTCTGACCTCGTACTTCTGCAACAAGAAAAAGCTTGACTTGCCCGCTGGTGTTTCGTATAATTGCCCCGTGACAAATTCGAACGAACGTTCGCTCTAGTCGTGAGAAGCCATGGAACGGAAACCGCGAACCCCGCGCTACGACGTGAAACTCGAAAAGGTGCTCGCCGCCGCTTCGAAGGTCATGGCGAACGTGGGCTACGAAAAGGCCTCGATACGACGGGTCGCCGGCGAAGTCCCGATCAGCCTGGCCGGGCTCTACTACTACTGCAAGTGCAAGGACGAGCTGCTCTTCCTGATCCAGTATCATACGTTCGACAAACTGCTGGCCAGGCTCAAAGAGAGACAGAAGGACAACATGGACCCCGAGGAGCGACTGCTGGGTTTCATCGAGAACCACATCGCCTACTTCGCCGATAACATGAACGACCTGAAGGTCTGTTCCAACGAACTGGAAGTCCTGGCCGACACGTACTATCGCAAGGTGGAGGCAAAGCGGCGCGAGTATTTTGAGCACGGGCTGGAATACGTGAAGGGGGTCATGGAAGGGCAGGACGCCGAGCGGACGCGGCTCGTGACCATGTTCCTGTTCGGGATGTTGAACTGGATCCATACTTGGTACCGACCGCAGCGCAAGGACAGCACTCGAGCGGGTGAACTCGCCCGTCTCATGACCGAGACTTTTCTTAACGGTGCGCGCGGCCGGGGTTCTCGAAAATAGCCGGACGGGTTCCGTAGGCGGGAGGAGAGGAGACCGGAGGCGGGAGGAGAGGAGGCTGGAGGCCGAAGACCGGAGCAGGACACGTGCTACTTCCTCCGGCCTCCCGCCTCCCTTCCTCCAGCCTCTCGGGATAACAAATCCACGTTTCTTCATGAAGTGACCGGACCAAAGAGGAGCAAAGATGAGATACGCAGAGACAGGATTCAACCTGGAAGTTGATCTGTCGAGGGGGAACGTTGAGAGGGTGCCGACGGATCCGAAATTGACCGAGCTTCACCTGGGCGGACTCGGCACGAACGCGAAACTCTTGTGGGACAGGGTCCCGCCGGAAGCCGGGCCTTTCTCTCCCGAGAATCTGCTCATTTTCAGCACCGGCCTCCTGGTCGGCACGCCCGCGCCCGGCTGCAATCGCACCGTTGTCTCCACTTATTCCCCACAGACGTTGCTGATGGCCTTTTCGATGATGGGCGGGTTCTGGGCGCCCGAATTGAAGTACGCCGGCTACGACAAGGTTGTCATCCGCGGCAAGTCCCCGCAGTTGGTCTACCTCTGGATACACAACGACAAGGTGGAAATCCGCGACGCCGCTCACCTGCACGGCAAGGGCGCGATCGAGACCGCTGAACTGATCCGCAAGGAGGTGAAGGAACCCAAGGCCCAGGTCGCGGCCATAGGCCTGGCCGGAGAGAACAGGGTCTTCATGGCGTCGATCGAGCACGGCAAGTCCAGCGCGAGCCGGCTTGGGATCGGCGCCGTCATGGGGGACAAGAGGCTCAAGGCGATTGCCGTCCGCGGCACCAGGGATATCAACCTCGCACGGCCTGCGGAGTTCATGGAGCTCTGCAACCAGGTGCTGAAGTACATCCCGGAACGGGACAAGAACCCGGTCCCCGGCGTGATGCCCATCCTGGCGGGACTCGGGTCGCCGAAGGAGATGGCGGTCCACGACGAGAAGTGGCACACGGAGAACTTCTCCTGGGGCAACGCGCGCCAGCGCCTCAAAGATTACTGGAACGCGGAGATCGAGAAGAAATGGACCGAGACCATGGAGAACGTGAGGACGCGCCTCATCAGTTGCTACAACTGCCCGATGAAGTGCGGCGCCATCATCTCCGTCCCGGGTCTCTCCACCTACATGATGAAGTGCTTCTCGAAGCTCACGTACACGATGGCGGCCTTCTCCGACCTGGATTTCGGGTTCAAGATCGCCCAACGCGCCACGGAGTACGGTGTG